>NZ_JBNNIW010000023.1:0-63744 GCF_050269715.1 Halomonas sp. NPDC076908
GACCGCTCAGCGTACAAAACTCTCTCCAGCGTGAAGGCCGTGTGCAAATCGATCACGATCACCGGAATGACCGGTCACGTTCGCCGGAATACGCAATGATTTCGCTGCACTGGGTGGTTATGACCAAGTTGGCCGTGTGCTTCGGCAATTAGAAGGGCAGGGACGATTATTACGAATTGGAAAGGGGCTATACGCTAAAGCGCGTATGAACCGTATCACTGGTAAACCAATGATTGCTGCGCCCGGTGGCTTTGATCAGGCTGCCAAAGAGGCGTTGAACCGCCTAGGGGTACAGTGGGAGCCAGCCAGTGCAGAAAAAGCTTATCAGGCGGGCCGCACACAAATTCCGGCGCGGGTAGTGGTCAAAGTAAAAGGCCGATTTAATCGGCAGATTGCCTACGGCAAACACCGCTTGAGTATCGAACGATATTCTTCATGAATATTAACTAGATATTGACACTGCATTCGTACTGCAAAAAAAGCGCTAATGCGAAGCAAGTTCGTTGAAAAAAGCAGGGTTGTCCTGAATCGTTGCCAATACCTTAGCGGCTAGCCCTGTAGGGTTACGGCGCTTGGTTTCCCAGCTTTTGATGGTGTCAACACTGGTCCCCATAGCTTTAGCAAACTCCGCCTGAGAGACGTGAAGATTGGCCCGTATAGCCCTCACATCGGCCACTTCATGGCGTGTGATGCGGCTGGCCTGCGCTTTACCTTGTTTGATCTCAACGGCTTCCTGCAGTGAAGATTGCAGTTCGTCAAAAATGCTCATTTGGAAACCTCCCCCTTTAATTGGTGGGTCATTGTTTTCAGTGCGGCCTTTTCAGCGGGCGTTAAACTGTCTTTCACGCTCTTGGGGTAGGCCAGTATCAGATAGATTCTCTCTGCCGTTGCCAAAAAGTAAATAACCCTGGCACCGCCGCTTTTGCCCTGGTTGCCCAACGCCATGCGTATTTTGCGCAGTCCTCCCGTGCCCTGAATCTGGTCACCTTTATCGGGTTGAGCAATCAGGGTGCGCTGCAACTCCTTTAATTCGTCGTCTGTTGCAATGATCTGAATCTGGCGGGTGAACGTCGGGGTTTCGATAAATTCAATCGCATGACTCACGTTAGGGCACTTCCTTTAGCCAGTGCGTATTTTAGTGTACATAGTACATTTTGGGTTATCAATTATCGACTCTGCATAATGTTAAAAATCGCATAACTCTTTTCTTCAGCTGCCAATCCCAATAGCTTAAAACTTGGCGCGTATATCTATCTGTCGATGAACGAACCTAAAAAAGGCATCGTGCCTAACGATAAGCGTCTTTATGTCCTAGACTGTCATTATGATATCATTGCTATCAATGCATGCGCGCGCTTGGAGGCTAAGATGGCATCAATAACGATCCGCAATTTGAACGAACAATTGAAGGCTCAGCTTCGTATTGAGGCCGCAAAGAATGGTCATTCAATGGAAGAGGAGGTTCGCATCATCCTGAAAAAAGCTCTGAGCCAATCTCAAAAAGGGGGGCTGGGAAGTCGTATACAGCAGCGATTCGCTGAGGCGGAAGGCATTGAATTGGAAATTCCACCTAGGTTTGATAGCCCTCGTGATCCAGGATTCGGTGCATGATTGTCCTTGATACTAACGTGCTATCTGAGCTGATGCGCCCTGTGCCAGATGCTCAAGTTGTAGGCTGGCTGGATAGTCAGGATGCTATGTCCGTAACAATATCTGCCATTACAGTCGCTGAAATTCTCTATGGAATTGAGCGTCTGCCCGACGGGAGCCGCAAACGTGGTTTCGCAGCTATGGCGTCGGCAATGTTCGAGGAAGATTTCTCTGGCCGTATACTGCCGTTCGATAGCGAGGCTGCGGTTCATTATGCAGAACAGGTCGCTGCCAGTGAGAGTGAAGGAAGGCTGGTCCACATGGCCGATGCTCAAATAGCGGCTATCTGTATCCGGCATGAAGCGGTATTAGCGACACGCAATATTAAGGATTTTTCGACGTTGAATGTCGAGACAATCAACCCGTGGGAAATTAGCTGATATCTATATGCAATAGTAGTGGCCGTCTCTATTTCATAATGATGTTTGATTGCGCTGTTCCTAATGTGCAATCAATCAGCGTCAGGACATGAAACTGCGCCATTAACTACGCCACCAAATCTACGCCATCAAATATGGTTAGAAACGTGCCAGATGAGGTGCGCCGCGCCTAGTGTATTGGCAGCGCACCATAACCGAACTGCTGGCGGGCGTAGCAATGCTGTTATTGCCTCAACGTGCTTGTTGTGAGTGTAAATAAAAATCCGTATCATTTGTATTACTATAACGATACTTCTCCTCTTACCCGTTGAGACCTCCTCATGTTCCGTACGTCCATGCCGTTTACCGTCGCGCCGTTGGTTGTAGCGGTTCGCCGCTCATTGGTGGTGTCGCTAGGTGGAATGCTTAGCGTTGTGCCATTAGCCGTTCTCGCTCAAGAAGCGCCTACTTCCAATGAAACCGTTGTGGTTACCGCCACGGCACTGAAAGTAGACACACCGCTGGTGGAAACACCGCGCCCCGTTTCAAGCGTTGACCGGGAAGAGTTGGAGACCCGCAACGTTCAGCAGTTGGATGAAACGTTCCGCTATCGTGCAGGCGTGTTAGCGGGCCATTACGGCAGTGATAACAACACGGATTGGTTTAAGGTGCGGGGGTTTGATCAGGCGACTTACCAAGATGGTTTGCGCATCTACCGCGAAGGCTTTTATCAATGGTTGCCTGAGCCGTATGGGTTGGAGCGTGTTGATGTCTTTAAAGGGCCTTCATCGATTCTTTACGGCGAGGCGCCTCCTGGTGGGTTAATCAACGCGGTTAGTAAACGTCCTACAGAGACGCCCCAGGGTGAGGTGAATTTGCAGCTTGGCAATCGTAACCATCGCCAAGTGGGAATTGACACCAGCGGGCCGCTGGGTGAATCAGACGATGTGCGCTACCGTTTGGTGGGAATGTATAAAGAGCGCGATGGTGATTTAAACGCGACGGATAACGAGCGCTACTACTTTGCGCCCAGTCTGGCGGTAGATTTTAGCGAAGACACGACCGTTACTTTTTTAGCCAGTATCCAAAAAGATGATGGCGTGCCTGTTAACGGTTTTAAGTTGCCCTACGGCACGATTGAGAATACTCCTTTTGGTCGCGTGGACCCCCAAACAAACTTGAGTGAGCCGGGCTATGACCAGGATTCACGCACCCAGTGGGGAATCGGTTACGAACTTCAGCATGCCATCAACGATACGTGGGCGTTTGAGCAAGATCTACGTTATAGCGAACTCGATCTAGACTTACGCAGTACCTATGCGCTCTCTATGGTGGATGACCGTCGTGCCTCGCGGGGGCATGTTTACCGCGATGGTAGTATCGATAGCTGGACAGTGGATAACCGCGTAGTGGGAACGTGGTATACCGACCGCACAGAGAATACATTGCTGCTAGGCGTTGATTATCAAAACCTTGGTTTGAGCGGGCGTGAGGCGGATGACTACGCGTTTGGCGATCCTATCGATATTTTTAACCCTACCTACGGTAACTTTACGCCGATTTCAGCTGATGACCTGCTAACACGTGAAATAGATAAAGAGCAGACAGGTCTTTATGCCCAGAACCAGCTGCGCTTAGACGACCGTTGGGTGTTATTAGGTGGGGTTCGTTATGACCAAGCGGAAACCGAGAACCGTGATCTAACCGCAGGTACTACCCAGCGCTCAGATGATGATCAAGTCTCTTGGTCCGGTGGTGCAATGTATCTGGGTGAGAACGGTATTAACCCTTACATTAGCTACACCGAGTCGTTTGACCCCGTGGGCCGCGTTGATAGCAGCGGTGAACTGTATGAGCCTCGCGAAGGTCGCCAGTGGGAAGTGGGTGTGAAGGTCGCGCCGTTTAACTGGGATGGTTATGTGACAGCGGCGGTCTTCGACCTGCAAGAGAGCAACACCCTGGTGAATTCACCGGCGGGCTTTCAGGTCCAAGAGGGCGAGCGCACTTCACAAGGCTTTGAATTGGAAGGCGTAGGTTATGTGACGAATGATCTGAGAGTGACCGCTGCCTACACCTATAACGATTCGCGCTTAGAAGATGATCGGCGCGCGAGCCTGATCCCGCGCCATCAGGCCTCTACCTGGTTAGATTACGCGGTGACCGGCGGTGCGCTTAATGGCCTTAAATTAGGCGGTGGGGTGCGTTATGTGGGTAGCAGTGTTGACGCTGACAACAGCAGTGTTGACGTCGATAGCTACACGCTGGTTGATGCCATGGTGGGCTATGAGTTTGCCGATGGCTGGGAAGCTCAGGTTAACGTTAATAACCTTACCGACAAAGAATACGTCGCAAGCTGTGAGTACTGGTGTTACTACGGTGAATCGCGCAGCGTGATTGGCAGTGTGACATATAAGTGGTGATCCGTTTTTACTGAAACGCCCGGCTATAAAAGCCGGGCGTTTATATATATGGGGAGTGCTTTAGCAGCTTCGTATTTAAACGGCAAACTATGGTTGGGCAATTGCTCTTCTCTTGCCTACAACAAAGCCACGCTTACTTGTACTAGCCCGTACACCGCCACTCCCGCCGCCACTGGCCAGCCCAGTGACCGTAGCCGCCACCAAACCACTAGCGTGACGGATAATCCAATCGCGGTTGCGATCCAGGAAATAGCGCTTGGGTTAACCGGCATGATGGATACGCCCAGCACTGCGGCAATCATTAGCGGGCCGAGAATGCCCAGCCACTGGGGCATGTTATTGAGGCCGGTGTCGCTATTTAACCGGCGCTGCATCCATAAGAACGGCACTACCCGCATTAGCAGGGTGCCCAAGGCTGACGCCACCACGGCTAGCCAAAGTGCGGTGCTCATGAGTTATGCCTCCTCGCCTGGAACTTCACCATGTAGAAACAGATCGCGCCGCAGGCAGCGGCCAGCGGAATCGCCACATTGCTCCAGCCGTAAAGGGTGAAAAATAGCGCGGAAAAAATGGTGCAGCCTAACGCTAATGCCCAGCGTTTGTCAGTGAAGCGCGGCGCTACCATAGTAAGGAACAGGGCGGGCAGGGCGAAGGGCATTACCTCGCCTAACAGCGGCCAGCGTGCGGTTAACGTTTCTCCCGCTGTGGCACCTACCATCGTACCTATTATCCACACCCCCCAGGCAAGTAGCGATGCGCCCACAAACCAACCAAACCGTTCGTGGGCTGGCAACTGGGGTAGCCGTGTTAGCGCCAGGGCAAACACTTGATCGGTTAGGCCATGCATCAGCCAGGGCCAGTGCCGGCTGCGTGGTAGCAAAGAGGCTAAATTAGGTCCGTAGACCACATGGCGAACATTGATCAGCAGCGTCATCGCGACCACCAGCCAAAGCGGCGAACCAACGGCTATCATTCCGACAAACAAAAACTGCGAGGCTCCAGCGTAAATCAGTGCTGAAATTGCGGCAGCTTCCCACATGCTAAACCCAGCCTGAGACGCCACCACACCAAATGAGAGTGAGACCGGAATATAACCACCTAACAGCGGAATGGCTTCCCGCACGCCTTTGAGTGCTGAGCGAGTAGGGGAGAGGCTGGCAACTGAGTTCATGGTGTTTTGCCTTGTTCACCGTAGGTGATGGTCATTATCAGGGTGGCCTCTGCTGCCTGGGTGCGATAAAGGTGCGGCTGGTCGGCGGGGAAGGTCACGGTGTCTCCAGGCGAGAGCAACGTAATAGCCGCTTCTGGCCCCGCCTCTAACCTGCCGCTAATCAGCGTCAGTGATTCATGGGTGCCCGGTGTGTGGGCTTCGGCACGGCGCAGCGTGTGGGGAGCGCAACGCATCCAGTAGGCATCCACTTGGGGGTCGTCTTTGCCTTGATCAATTAAGCGTACCTGCACGCCATCTTCACCCAGTGGTACGGTAATCGGAGCGACCAGCGTGCCGAAAGGAACGTTAAGCTGCACCGCCAGTCGCCAAATAGTATCTAGCGTCGGGTTGCCGTTACCTTGCTCCAGTCGGCAAAGGTTGGATTTAGCAATACCCGCATCATTAGCCAGCTGTGAGAGTGACCAGCCCCGCGCTAAACGCAGTGACTGTAAATGCTGGCCTAATGTACTCAGTGAAAGCTTATCCATTACCTGCCATCCGGCTGTGTTGAAAACGTTTTTAATACGGCGACTTGCACACTATTGTTCTATATAAAGAACGTTAGCCTGTCAACGATTCTATTGATAGCTACGCTGGCACTTTTTATGCATTAACTTTAGGTAGACTGCTACGAGGAAGTGCAATGCATTCATTGGCAATGCTCCAGCCGGTTAAATCGATTCTAAGAAGTGTGGCGCTACTACTGCTTGGCAACGGCCTGCTCAACACGCTGCTGACGCTGCGCGGCACCATGGAAGGCTTTTCCAGTGCGATGCTCGGGTTAATTATGTCCGGCTATTTTGTTGGATTTATCTGTGGCACCTGGGTGAGCGGGCGGTTAATACGGCGCATGGGGCATATTCGTACTTTTGGGTTTTGCGCCTCTATCTGTTCTTCTGTGGCGCTTTTGCACCTTGTGTTTATCGACCCGTGGGTGTGGCTGCCTTTAAGAGTGGTCTATGGGCTATCGTTTATAACCTTAATTACCGTGATCGAAAGTTGGTTGAATAGCCAAGCCGCTGCCCATGAGCGGGGGCGTATTTTCGCCGTTTACATGGTGGTCAACTTGGGCGCGCTAGCACTGGCTCAACAGTTACTGAGGCTCTCATCACCAGAAGGGTTTTTGCTGTTTGTCGTGATCGCCATTTTAATTAGTTGGGCACTGCTACCCATCACGATGACCCGCCGGGTTCAGCCGAAAATCACTGAGCGGCCAAAAAGCAGCCTGCGAGCGCTGCTGGGATTTGCCCCGCTGGCGGTTGCCTCCGCCGCGTTATCAGGGCTGGCAATGGGCGCGTTCTGGTCGATGACGCCGATATACGCCACGCAACTGGGTTTTGATATTGGCGGTGTTGGGCTAGTGATGAGTGTGGCGATTATTGGCGGTGCGTTGCTGCAGATTCCCATTGGTCGCTTTTCAGATAAACATGACCGGCCCAGGGTGATGACCTGGGTAGTGCTATTAGCGGCGTTAATAGCGGCGGGTATGCCGTTTGCCCCTAGCCATGAAGTGCTGCTGGGACTCTACTTTATCTGGGGCGGTTTAGCGTTTTCGCTCTATCCACTCGCGGTAGCCCAGCTAATTGACCAGCTTCACCCGGATGAAATTGTTTCCGGCTCAGCGGATATGCTCGTTATGCATGGCGCGGGCTGTGCTGTGGCGCCAATTGCAGCAGGGTCACTGATGACCGCCATAGGAAGCCACGGCCTGCCAATTTATATTGCCTGTGTGTTTAGTCTACTGGGCATTTACGCCATTTATCGCCGCCGCCATGTAACGGATTTAGTGACACACACTGCCCATTTCGAGCCAATGGTACAAAGTAGTGCAGAAGCATTGGAAATGATCTTCGATGATGCGCAACCGGATCTGTTTGATGATCCCAGTTTTTATGAAGAGCATGAACGGCAGCGGTTAAGAGAGGTTCTGTCCCCACCCAACATCTAAAATAATTTGTGTATAGCTAGCCCTAGGTACTATGCCCCGCCGAGGTGACGGGCTATATTTTGATTAACTATTGAGTCGTTAATCGCGCTATATCAGAGTGGTGGCGCTACTTCTCCTAACGGTTAAAACGCTTCCCAAAAAAAGAATGAAAAAGGAAATTTCCAATGCGTATCAGAACGTTGTTGGTTGCACTTGTGGCGCTGTGTGCTTCCTCTCTGGCAATGGCCGCTGACTACTATGTCGATATTACTAACCGTACGGGGTACACCATCTTCTATATGTATGTGAGTCCAGGGAACTCAAAAAGCTGGGAGGAAGATGTATTAGGCAGTGATGTACTGATGAATGGCGATACGCAGCGGGTTACCTTAACGGGGTATACCAATCCCTACTTCGATATCCGCCTAGTCGATGAGGATGACGATAGTTACACCTTTTGGAATGTCGACGTATCCACCCAAGACATTATCGTCACACTGGATCACTTGGATTAACCTGCCTTTTGGTCAATAAAATACCCCTGCCGCGTAAGCAGGCAGGGGTAGAGTTGGCTAAGCGGTGGTCATTTAACCTAGCTCTAAGCGACTAACTAATTAGGCGGCGACAACGTTAAGCGTTGTTGAGGCGCTCTTCTTAGGCTTGCGCGGAACGGAGCCGTTATCTATAAGAAGTTCTGGAAGCGCGTGAATTTCAGCGAAGCCTTGCTGTGTTAAGGCAATGACCTCGGGGGAAGAGCCCCATTTCAGCAGCATTTCATCGAGCATGTGTTCGGCTTGTTCGGCCTTACCCCAGCGGTTAAGTAGCTGGGCAATGGCGTAATCACACTCAGGAGTGTCGAACAGCTCGTCCTTGATATCTTGAATGGCGATTTGAAGACCTGCCTGGGAAAGGTCGGTTTGTGTTTCGCTATGCATGTCACGGCTCCGTGTGAATGCGATTCTTAATGGTGGCTTACGTATAAACCACCTACTTATGTGTTGTACGTGTCTTGTACGAAAATGAGCTTAATATAGCCGTGAGTGAGAAGCAAATGTGAATAAAATACCAATACCTCTATTGGCTGCCCTGTCGACGCAGTGTCCAGTAGCCTCCCCAGAGGCGTGTTGCCGTGGTGATGAGGCAGGCCACCGCGAAAAAAAGCGCTAGGGTTGGAAAGGCGGATGGGAACAGGCAAAAAACTACCAGCGCAATGACGGTTTCGGTACCCTCGGTTAATCCTTCTAAATAGTAGAACGCTTTATTGGGAAAGTGAGGACGCTCTATCGCCTGCTTTTTGGCAGCAATGGCAAAGGCTAGAAACGACGTTCCGGTGCCGATAAAGGCAAATAGTAATAAGACGGCGGCGAGCGCGTTCTGGGCAGGATTGGCCAGGGCAAAGCCCACTACCACCGCTGCGTAAAAAACAAAATCCAGTCCAATATCGAGAAACCCACCTGCCTCACTTGTACTGCCACTTAAACGGGCTAACGCACCATCTAAGCCATCTCCAAGCCGGTTGAGCACAATGACCAGCAACGCGAATCCATACTGCTCCCAGGCCAACAGCGGTAGGGCTGTCATGCCAACAAGAAAAGCACTCAGCGTCACTTGATCTGGGGTGATGTGGCGTTTATGCAATTGCCGCGCTATATGTTTTAAGGGAGGGTGCGTTAGTGGCATTGTCCAGCGGTCAAGCACTCAGTTCTCCTTCATCTACTTATAGAATATTTAGCTAATAATAGCGCCAACTTACGTCAGTTAAGATTTTCACATCACTGTTAGAAAATGCTAATAATTAAAACTAAAGTTGTTAGACTTTGGTGGTAATTTTGAGCAAATCGCTGGACTAATTGCCTATTGCAGTTAATAAAGGGCGCCAATCGAGGCCAGCTCTACATGCAGATTAGCTCAACTGCCAAGTTGCTGAACCTCAATATTACCGACCATATGAGCATAAGAGACGTTAACTGTATGCATAAAACCGCCCTGATGACGGCATGGGATCAGTTGTGGCATTCCCACTACCAAGCCAAAAAATTATTGATGTGTGCGCTTCCCACTGGCGGCGCTGCGCAAGCAGCGGCATCCAGTGCGAAGCGTGAGCCTGGCTATCAGCCTAAGCCGCCTGCCTACACCACTCCGCAGAAGGTAGGTTTACTGCTCGGGCCATTGCTGTTTGCTTTTGTTGTGCTGTTTTTTCACCCTGAAGATTTAAGTTTTGAAGGGCGTATGGTGTTGGCAACCACCTTATGGGTAGCCGTGTGGTGGATTACCGAAGCTATTCCTATTCCCGCGACCTCATTGCTGCCGATTGTGCTGCTGCCGATCACCGGGGCATTGGATGGTAATACGGTAACCGCGGCTTATGGCAACCCGATTATTTTCCTGTTCCTGGGCGGCTTTATGATCGCTTTAGCCATGGAAAAATGGGATTTGCACAAGCGCATCGCGCTATCGATTATCGCCGTGCTGGGTACCAGTATTAACAGCATCGTGTTCGGCTTTATGGCTGCTACCGGCTTTCTGTCGATGTGGGTGTCCAATACGGCGGCGGTGATGATGATGCTGCCCATTGCTACGGCGATTGTCTATCAAGTGACCCAAGAGCTTAATAAAACCGAAGGCGACCACAGCTCTGAAATCGATAAGTTCAGTAAAGCGCTGATTTTTGGCGTTGGTTATGGCGGTACTATTGGTGGCTTGGGCACGCTGATTGGCACCCCCCCCAACATTATTCTCGCGGCAATCGTGAATGAGCTGTTTGGGTTTGAGATCTCCTTTGCCGGTTGGTTAATGTTTGCTTTTCCTGTCGTGGTGGTACTGTTAGTTATCACCTGGCTACTGCTAACACGGGTATTCTTTTCTATTAAATTTAATAATTTACCCGGCGGCCGGGAAATGATTAATAAAGAGAAGGATGCGTTAGGAAAAACCAGTTTTGAAGAGAAGGCGGTGCTAGCCGTTTTCCTGTTTGCGGCCTTTATGTGGATCACCCGATCATTCTTGTGGCAGGGCCAGATCATCAATATTCCTGGCATCAATGACACCATGATTGCGATTGTCGCCGCACTGCTACTGTTTTTGATTCCCTCTAAAAACAAAGGTGGTTGCCTACTGGGCTGGGATGTCGCCAAAGACGTTCCGTGGGGAATTCTCTTGCTGTTCGGGGGTGGTTTGGCGATTGCTGCAGGCTTCGGTTCTTCCGGCCTGGCGGAGTGGATTGGTGGGCAAATGGGCGTGCTGGAAGGCATGAACTTCCTATTAGTGATTCTGCTGGCAACCGGCATGGTGCTGTTCCTGACTGAGATCACGTCTAACACCGCGACTGCGACCATGATCCTGCCGGTACTGGCCTCGTTAGCCCTAGCATTAAATATCCACCCCTTTGCACTGATGGTGCCTGCAGCTATGGCCGCCAACTGCGCCTTTATGCTGCCGGTAGGAACGCCGCCAAACGCGATTATTTTCGCAACCGGGAAGCTTAAAATCATTGAAATGGTGCGCACCGGTTTCTGGATCAACATCATTGCTATGCTGCTGATTACCGCAGCGGTTTATTTCCTATTACCACTGATGTGGAACGTGGATTTAACCAATTACCCGGATGCTTTCCGCCGTTAATATAATGCGGGATAAAGCCATCTAGTCGTTAGAGCCTCGCCCTTGGGCGGGGCTTTTTTGTGGATAAAGAGAGTTTTATGAGTAGATAAAGTATTGGGTTGTTATGATGCCGCTACATCATTTGTTGTTGAGTTTGTTATGCGTCTACTTCACACCGCGGATTGGCACCTGGGTCGGCTATTTCATAACCTTTCACTGCTTGATGATCAGCGTCATGTGCTTAACCAGCTTATTGAGATCATCGATCGGGAAAAAGTGGATGCCGTACTCATTGCGGGCGATATCTATGACCGCTCGGTGCCACCTTCGGCGGCGGTAACGCTGCTGGATGAAGTGCTCCACGCACTTTGCGAGGAGCGCAAGCTGCCGGTGATTATGATCTCCGGTAATCATGACGGCGCTGAGCGGCTGCGCTTCGGCGCGCGCCATTTGCGCCAGGCCGGGCTGCATATTCTTTCGGATTTAGCTGAATTTGCGACCCCGGTCACACTCTCTATTAACGGTGTTGAAGTAGATATATTCGGCATCCCCTACGCCGACCCTGAGCATGTACGCAGCCAGTTTAACGTTGAGGTGCGCGACTTTGACGGTGCCCATCGCTATTTGGTTGAGCGCATCATTGAGCAGCGCCACCCAACACGCCCTTGCATCCTGATGAGCCACTGCTTTGTGGATGGCGGCAGCGCCTCCGACTCAGAGCGCCCGCTAACGCTGGGCGGTGCCGAAAGCGTGGCGTGGCAGCCCATGCAACGCTTTGATTACGTGGCGCTTGGTCACTTGCATGGCCCCCAGTATCGTGGAGGTGAGTATATTCGCTACAGTGGCTCGCTGCTTAAATACAGCTTCTCGGAAGCCACTCAGCGCAAAGGCATCACGCTGGTTGATATCGACGCGAGCGGTGTTAAGCACATAGAGCAGATCCCACTGATCCCAAACCGTGAAGTCCGTGTGTTGGAGGGTGAGATAGCTGCCCTGATTGCCCAGGGAGAAACAGACCCCAGCGCCGATGATTATCTGCTGGTGCGGCTCACCGATCGCCACGCCATTCTCGATCCCATGGGCAAACTGCGCGAGGTATACCCCAACGTGCTGCATCTGGAGAAACCCGGCATGCTAGATGCTCGTGGTACTCAGCAGCTTGACCGTGAACGGCTGCGCTTTGATGCCCTGGATATGTTTAGCGACTTCTTCAATCAAACCAGCGGAGAAGCCATGAGCGAAGAGCAGGCGAGCGCCATGGCGGCATTAATAAACCAGCTACAGCGTGATGAGGTTCAAGGATGACGCCGTTAACGCTCACCCTGCAGGCGTTTGGGCCTTTTGCTGGCAGTGAAACGATTGATTTCACCGCGTTGGGTAGAAGCCCGCTGTTTCTAATTAACGGCCCCACCGGGGCGGGTAAAAGCTCGATTCTTGATGCGCTCTGCTTTGCTCTGTACGGCCAAACAACGGGTAATGAGCGCGACCCTAGCCAGATGCGCTGCGATCAGGCCGACGCTTCACTGTTAACGGAAGTGACGCTGGATTTTCGCCTGCGCGGCACCGACTACCGGGTTCGCCGCGTGCCACAGCAAGAACGCCCCAAAGCCCGCGGTGAAGGCACCACCACCCATAATGCTGAAGCCCAGCTTTGGCGCTTAAAAGCAGGTGGTGATGTTGAAACCTGCCTGGTCGCGCGCAAGGTTAACGACGCCACCGCGGAACTGCAAACCCTGATAGGACTGGATGCCAACCAGTTTCGCCAAGTCATGGTGCTGCCCCAGGGCAAGTTTCGTGAGCTATTGCTGGCAGGCTCTAAAGAGCGTGAAGTGATTTTCTCCCAGCTGTTTCAAACACAAATCTTTCAACGTATTGAAGAGCAACTACGTACTCAAGCGAATCAAATTGAACGGGCGGTGAACGATCATCGCCAGCATATCAGCGGCATTCTCGCTGGTGGTGAGCTGGAGAGTGAAGCCGCATTAGTGCAGGAGTTAGAGGCGCTGGTACCTCAGGTTAGCCATGCACGGCAACAGTTTGACATCGCTCAGCAGCAGCGTCGCAAGGCCGAAATGCAGCGTGATGAGGCCCTGGCGCTTCAGCGTCAATTTGAGGCGCGAGATACGCTCGCGGCGGATAAAGCCCGTCATTTTGAGCAGCATGCTCACATCGAGAGCATTAAGGCGCGTTTAGCTCAATGTGACCAAGCAGTGACGCTGCAGCCTTACAGTACCGCCTTGACCCAAGCGCAGCAGGCGCTGACTACCGCACAAGCTGAGCGGCGTCAGGCGCAAACCGCGTTAACGGCCCAGCGCACCGAGGCTGAGCAAGCGCAGCAGGCCCTCACGACGGCTCGTCAGCGCCAAGCAGCGCTCCCTGAAATGCGCGAACGCCATCGCCAATTGGGCGAGTTTATTCACAAAAGCCAGCAGTTGAGCGAGTTGCAAGGGCGTTTTCAAACGGCGCGGTCCGCTTGGCAGCAAGCTGATGATGCGCTCAAGCGCGATGAAGCTCAATTGGACAGCATACGCCAACAAGGTGAAGCGATAGGCGTTACTCTTGAGCGTTTGCAGGCAGCGCTTCAGCAGCTCGCCAGCGCTCCTGCTGAGCTAAGCCATCACAACAGCCTGCTGACCCAGCGCCAGGAGCTGGATGATCTCGCCCGGCAAGGGCGTGAGTTAACCACTCAACAGCAGCAAGCAACGGAGGCACTCAACCGCCAGCAACGCGAAGTAGAACGCGCGGAACGCCACGCCACTGAGCAGGAAATGCGTTGGCACCAGGGGCAGGCCGCACTGTTAGCGCTTACTCTTGCACAGGATGCGCCTTGCCCGGTGTGTGGCAGCCTGGAGCATCCAGCCCCAGCGGTTAATAGTGCCGATGTGGTCAGCCAGGCGCAGGTTGAAGAAGCCAGATCGACCCAAGAGCAGGCTCGCCACGCACGCCAGAGCGCCGAACGTCATCACCATCAGCTCGCGCAGCAGATTCACTACAACGAAGAGCAGGCCCAGCGGCTTACCCAACAGCTGGGCGAGTGGGCTAGCCAACCGCCGGCAGAGCTGCAAAAAGCCTGCGAAGTCTTGCGCCACCAAGTGCAGCGCCGAGAAAGCGTTGAGGCTGAGATCAGCCAACAAACTACCGCGCGCGATGGGCTGCGACGCGAGTGGGGCACACTGGATAAACAGCTCAAAGCTCAAAGGCCAGCGGTAGAAAAAGCCAAAGAGGAAGCGTTGCGCTTTGAGAGTCAGCGTGATCACTTGAGTCAATCGCTACCAGAAAATGCACGTGATGCTGAAGCAATGCATCAAACCATTGCCGAGCTTGAGCGCCAGATTACGCTCGTTGAGAACGCTTGTGAGAGTGCGCAGCAGGCGTTTTCGAAGGCTCAAACTCAATTGGCGAGGGTGGAAGAGCTACTGCGCGGCGCTGACGAGCGCGTTAAGCGAAGCGAGCAGATGCTCCAACAGGCACAATCCGAGTGGCAGGGGGCGTTGCAACAAAGCCCCTTCAGCGATATGGCCGCGTTTCAGGCAGCTCAGTTGGATGACGCTCAGCGGCAAGCGCTTACCCAGCAAGTAGAAACCTTCCAGCGCCGCTTAGCCGAGCTGGAAGGTGCACTTCAGAATTATCAAACCCAGCTTGCAGAAAAAACGCCGCCGGATCTCGCCGCGCTCACTAGCCTAACCGAAGCGGCTCAAGCGCAAGAGCATGCTCAGCTAGAAGCATGGCGAGCGCTGGATGAGCGCTCCAATATCCTGGCCAGTATTCATCAGAAGCTTACTAAAGCGCATGAGGCCCAGGCGGAACTGGAGGCTCAGTATCGAGTGTGGGGAACATTGAGCGAGGTCGCCAATGGCCGTACCGGACACCGTATTAGCCTGCAGCGCTTTGTGCTGGGTGTGCTGCTTGATGATGTATTAATTCAAGCCTCTGAGCGGCTAGTGCGTATGAGCCGTGGGCGCTATCAGTTGGTGCGTCGGGAAGATCCTTCTAAGGGCAACAGAGCTTCTGGATTAGAGCTTGATGTGGCCGACACCTACACCGGTAAAAACCGCTCGGTGGCAACCCTTTCTGGCGGTGAATCGTTTATGGCGGCACTCTCTCTGGCGCTAGGACTTTCAGATGTCGTGCAGGCTTATGCTGGCGGGATTACACTCGATACGCTATTCATCGATGAGGGCTTTGGCAGCCTTGATCAAGATGCGTTAGACCAAGCCATTGCCATGCTCAGTGAGCTACAAATGGGCGGACGCATGATTGGAGTGATTTCCCACGTTAGTGAACTCAAAGAGCAAATGCCTGTTCGTATCGACGTGCATGCGAGCCGCCAGGGTAGTTCGGTGAAGGTGAAAGGCGCACTGCTTTAATGCCTAGCGTTAATTCATGCTGCGTTCATAAAGCATGTTTTATAACGTCAAACGGGCCCTAAAGATAACAGCTACTTAGGAGTACAAGGATGAACGCAAGCAAAATTTTACAGCAGCTCATGCAGCAAGCCAGCGGTGGTCAGCAGGGTGGCAATAGCAGCGGTGTCGATGTTAAAGGCATGCTGAGCGGGCTCTCTAAGCAGCTGGGTGGCGCTACTCAAGGGGGTGGTACCACCGGCGGTTTTGATATGAAAAGCCTGCTGGGCGGTGGTGCCATGGGTATGTTGGTGGGGTCCAAGCGTGGCCGTAGCATGGGTAGCAAGGCATTAAAGTATGGCGCCATTGCCGGGGTAGGCATGCTGGCGTGGAAGGCGTGGCAAAGCTCTCAGGCGGCAAAAGAGGGTAGTGCAGGTAGTGCTCAAAGCGTCGCCGAAGGCGAGCGGGTAGAAGTGCTTTCCGGTGAGTACCAAGAGCGCCGCAGTCTTGAGCTGCTGCAAGCGATGATTATGGCCGCCCGGGCTGATGGCCATATTGATGAGCAAGAGCAGGCGCTGATCACCGAGCAGATTGATGCGCTTGGTGCTGATCAAGAAATGCATAACTGGGTAGCGCAGCAGCTTAAAGCGCCGTTAGATGCACAAGCCCTGGCCCGTGAAGCGGATTCTCCTCAGGCTGCGCGGGAAATGTACCTAATTAGTGTTGCCGTCACGGATGATCAAAACCCCATGGAGCGTGCATGGCTTGATCAGTTGGCAAGCGCCCTTAATTTGCCCAAAGAGATGACTTCAGAGCTTGAGCGTCAAGCGCAGCAGGCAGGTTAATGCTGGAAACGCTTAATTTCTGGGTAGCGATTGGGTTTGGCTTAGGGCTTTCGCCCATTGCACCGGGTACTTTTGGTTCATTGCTGGGTATACCGCTGGCGTGGTGGCTTTTGGGGCGGCCGCTTGGGCAGCAGGGTGCGATTCTCGCTGTACTAATAGCGTTGGCTATTCCGGTATGCCACTTCGCTTCGCTTCAGTTTGCGGGTGCCGACCATGGCAGTATCGTGGCCGATGAATATGTGGCCTTTCCGCTCGCTGTAATAGGGATAAAGGCCGCACGCCATCCGCTGGTAATGGCAATGGCCTTCGTTGTCTATCGCTTTTTTGATGCGTTAAAACCACCGCCGATTCATTTTACGGAGTATGTGCAGGGCGGCTTTGGTATTGTGTTAGACGACGTTATTGCTGCACTGGTGAGCTGGGTTGTCATTGTACTAGTGTTAAAACTGTGGCAGCACCGTACGTCTCAGCATGCCTGAACGCTATAACGTGTGATAAAAAAACGCCGTCAGCCTAATCGATAGGCTGACGGCGCTGTTTTTTTAACGCCTACGGTTTAGAGCGTTTATCACTCACTCTTGAACGACAATCACCGACTTAACGTTAACGAACTCAAGCATGCCAAAACCGCCATGCTCACGGCCGTAGCCAGAGTCTTTAACGCCGCCAAAGGGCATTTCTGGTGTCGCCACGCCAAAACCGTTGATAAACACCATGCCGGTATCGAAGTATTGGCTTGCAAGCTTTGTTGCGCGTTTAACGTCTTTAGAGATAATACCGCCGCCCAGGCCGTAACGGCTGTCGTTGGCAATGCGCATTGCGTCTTCGTCATCTTTAGCACGAATCAGCGCAGCGACGGGGCCAAACAGTTCGTCGTCATAGGCTGGCTGACCAGGTGTGACGTTATCCAACACGGTGACCGGGTAAAACGCGCCTTTACCTGATGGCTTCTCGCCGCCACACAGGATCTTCGCTCCTTTGCGCACGCTCTCTTCCACTTGATCGTGGAGGCCATCGCGTAGGTCAACGCGTGCCATTGGGCCAAGATCGCTGTCTTCGTTGGTGGGGTCGCCAGCTTTTAATGCTTGCATGCGTTTAACATAGCGCTGTTTAAACGTCTCGTAGTTTTTCTCGGTCACTACAAAGCGCTTAGCGGCAACGCAGGTTTGGCCTCCATTGAAGACGCGCCCTTGAACGCAGGTGTCGATAGCCACATCCATATTGGCATCATCAAGCACTAGGTAAGCATCGTTAGAGCCCAGCTCAAGAACGGTCTTTTTCAGGTTCTCAGCGGCTTTAGCGCCCACCTTGCGTCCTGCACCGTCGCTACCGGTTAGCGTTACACCACGCACGGCAGAGTGTTCGATGACTTCATCAGAAACGTCGTGTGAAATCACTAACGTACGGAATACATTTTTCGGAAGGCCAGCTTCACGATAGATTTTTTCTAGCAGTAAACCACTGCCTGTAACATTTTCTGCATGCTTAAGCAGTACGCCGTTACCGGCCATTATATTGGCAATCGAGTAGCGCACTACCTGATACGCAGGGAAGTTCCACGGCTGAATACCGTAGATCACACCCATCGGTGAGTAGGTGACAAAGCCGCGTTCGCCATTGCCAGGCTGGCGCTCTTCATCGGCCAGTTTTTTGGGGCCATGTTCAGCGGTGTAGTCACAGATACCGGTACATAGATCAACTTCCTGGCGGGCTTGAGAGGGTAGTTTCCCCATCTCTTTGACCATCAAGTCTGCAAGCTCTTCTTTGTGGTCCTGCAGCGCTTGGCCAATCGCTTTTACTGTTTTAGCACGGCTTTCCAAAGATTCAAGACGCCAATCGAGAAACGCCTCGTAGCAGTCATCCACGACCTGCTTGGCCTCTGCGCTGCTCATCAATGCGTAGGTTTCGAGGGTTTCACCATTGCTTGGGTTAATTGTCTTAATGCTGTTGCTCATAAGATCTCCTATCTTCAGATCAACGTTTTGGTCAAAACGCTCAGCTCCTGCGCGTTTAATCGACCGGTCTACTTCTAATGTTCAACCACCTTAGTACAAAAAGAGCGTCAATGCCTAGTTTATGCCTAATATAGGCGCTCACTTTCAGGCAGTAGTGTGATCAATCAGTTCCATTTATGAGCGCGAAAAGAGCGTTCTACTCAAATGTAGGACCCCCCGCTTCTTCTCCCCAAACTTCTTCTAAGCGGGCATCGCGACCACAGCTGTAGCGGTAGAACTTATAGCGTACCGGGTTCTTTTGATAATAATCCTGGTGGTACTCCTCGGCGGGCCAGAACGTGGTAGCCGGTACTATCTGGGTGGCGATTTCCCGGTCAAAACGAGCCTCCATTTCCACCTTGGACGCTTCAGCCAGTTCACGCTGTGCTTCATCGTGATAGAAAATCGCGGAACGGTATTGATCGCCTACGTCGCAGAACTGGCGGTCAACCGCAAAGGGGTCAATATTGCGCCAGAAAATCGCTAGTAATTGCTCATAGCTGATCTGTTCCGAGTCGTACACGACCTTTACTACCTCGGCGTGGCCAGTGTCGCCCCGGGCGATATCTTCATAGGTAGGGTTCTCAAGCTCGCCGCCAATGTAGCCAGAAATGGTGGCACTAACGCCTGGTTGGTTATCGTAAGGCGGCTCCATACACCAAAAGCAGCCACCGGCAAAGGTTGCTTCTGCATTGGTTTGCCCTTGAGGGGAGGGAGCTTGAGAGGAGTGGGCTTGAGAGGATTGGGCATCAAGCGACGCAGTGGCTAAACCCGCAGTGGCTACCGTGCAAAGCAAGAATGGACGCAAAAGCGTAAACCTTGTCATTAAAGAGCACTCCAGTGGCGGTGGCGAGGTATCGCATTTGAGTCTATTAGTCGCTTGGAACTCCACTTCTTTACACGCTAGCTCAGCCGATGAGGCCATACCTCGTCTAGCGTACTGAGCGCAGCGTTCACCGTCGATTCGGCGGCGCTATCGTGACGCCAAATAAAGCTTAGCGCGCAGGGCAACCGAATATTCTCCGCGACGGCTAGGCCACTCTCTTGGCGTTCGGTCATCGCCAGCGCGTCCCGAGCTAGACTTAAACCAACCCCTGCCCGCACTAAATCCAACATACAGGCTTCTTGGTCGACCTGGGCTACCCGGTTGGGTATCGCCCCGCTCGGCGCCATCGCCTGTTTGAGTAGACGATGGTGTGCTGAGTCTTGCGGGGTAACAATCCAGGGCAGTGCCGCCAACTGCTCCCAACGGGTATCAACCAAACGGCTTTCCCAGCCTGCCGGGGCAATGACGTGATAATCAAAATGCGTGAGCTCTCGCCAGGCAAGGGCATCTTGCCCTGGGCCTTCGCCAGGTGGTGCCAGGTAAAAACCAACGTCGAGGTGTCCCTGTGCAACGCGGCTTAACACGCTGCCGCTCATACCATGGTGTAGCTCTGTTTCTAATTGAGGCGCGCGTGCCATTAGGCGGCTTAGAAACGCGCCCAAACGCAGAAATTCAGGGTCGACAATGGTGCCAATCGCAAGCTTGCCACGCAGGGTGTTGTGCAGTGCTCCCGCGATTTGCTCAAACGCCTGCCCACTCGCCAAGGCTTTCTCGGCGGCAGGTAACAGCGTATGACCATCAGCCGTAAGAGCGAGGCCCTGGGGCCGTCGATTGAACAACGTAAGCCCTAAATTCGCCTGCAGCTGCTTCAACTTTAGGCTAATGGCAGGCTGTGTTAGGTGTAACTGCTCAGCGGCGCGTGACACGCTACCTGTTCTTGCAACGGCCACGAAGGCGCGCAGTGTGGCGTAGTCTTGCATAAAGGCCCTCAGCGCAGTGCAGTCAAAGTGGCAGTGATATTAGCAGAGCTTATAACTGGCTTTTAAATAACTCAATTGATCCGTTGGTAGAGCCCAGTAGGCTAGGCTGACATGTGTTCTTAATAAACAGGTAGCCCCATGACAACAACAGCGATTCAACACTTTATTAATGGCCAGGTCACCGCTGGCGAGTCTACAAATTCACAGGACGTATTTAACCCTGCCAACGGCCGTGTATCTGGCCGTGTGTCGCTGGCGTCATCAAAAGATGTCAATACCGCTGTGGAAGCGGCAGAAGCCGCCTTTCCCGCCTGGGCTGATACACCGCCCATTCGCCGCGCTCGGGTGATGTTCAAGTTTCTAGAGCTGCTAAATGTCCATAAAGATGAGCTAGCTGAAGCGATTACCAAAGAGCACGGCAAGGTATTCACCGATGCCCAAGGTGAAGTGGCCCGCGGTATTGATATTGTTGAGTTCGCCTGTGGTATCCCGCAATTGCTTAAGGGCGATTACACCGAGCAGGTCAGCACCGGCATCGACAACTGGACCATGCGCCAGCCGTTAGGTGTGGTGGCTGGTATAACGCCGTTTAACTTCCCGGCCATGGTGCCAATGTGGATGTTCCCGGTCGCCATTGCCGCCGGTAATACGTTTATTCTTAAGCCTAGCCCGCTTGATCCTAGTGCATCGTTGTTAATGGCCGACCTGCTTAAACAGGCAGGCCTGCCTGACGGCGTGTTCAACGTCGTTCAGGGTGATAAATACTCGGTGGAAGCGCTGATCGATCATCCTAAGGTTAAAGCGCTGTCGTTTGTGGGTTCGACACCTATTGCAAATTTGATCTACGAGCGCGGTGCGCGCAACGGCAAGCGCATCCAGGCATTGGGTGGGGCTAAGAATCATATGGTGGTGATGCCGGATGCGCATCTGGATAAAGCCGTTGATGCGCTGATCGGTGCTGCCTATGGTTCTGCGGGTGAGCGCTGCATGGCGATTAGTGTGGCGGTGTTGGTGGGTGACGTAGCCGACAAGGTTGTTCCAGCATTGGCAGAGCGTGCTAAGGCGCTGAAAGTAAAAGACGGTATGCAGCTGGATGCGGAAATGGGCCCGATTGTCACCCGCCAGGCCCATGAGCGGATTACCGGTTATATCGAAAAAGGCGTGGCCGAAGGTGCTGAGTTGGTAGTTGACGGCCGCACTTTTGATACGGCAGCGGCGGGTAACGACTGCGCTGAAGGTTTCTGGATGGGCGGCACGCTGTTTGACAATGTCACCCCCGAGATGACGATTTATAAAGAAGAGATTTTTGGGCCGGTGCTGGTCTGTGTACGTGTTCCGGATATCGCCACGGCCATTCAATTGATTAACGACCACGAATTTGGCAACGGCGTTAGTTGCTTCACCGAAAGCGGTAGTGTGGCGCGGGAGTTTGGCCGTCGAATTCAGGTCGGCATGGTGGGTATTAATGTACCCATTCCGGTGCCGATGGCGTGGCACGGCTTTGGTGGCTGGAAGCGCTCGCTGTTTGGCGATACCCATGCTTACGGCGAAGAGGGGGTGCGTTTCTACACCAAGCAGAAGTCGATTATGCAGCGTTGGTCTGATTCCATTGATGCTGGCGCTGAGTTTGTGATGCCTACGGCGAAGTAACGCCTATACGTTACGGGAGTCAGTGCATGTCAGAATCAACTAATAACAATTTCGACTATATCATTGTGGGAGCAGGTACCGCCGGGTGCCTGCTGGCCAACCGGTTGAGCGCCAATCCGAACAATAAGGTGCTGTTGATAGAGGCCGGTGGTCGCGATAATTACCACTGGATTCATATCCCGGTGGGGTATCTTTACTGCATTAACAATCCACGCACCGACTGGCTGTTTCGCACTGAGCCTGACAAAGGACTTAACGGCCGTTCATTGATCTATCCCCGCGGTAAGATTTTGGGCGGCTGTTCCAGCATCAACGGCATGATTTATATGCGTGGCCAAGCGCGAGACTATGATCACTGGGCCGAGGTTACCGGTGATGATGCCTGGCGCTGGGAGAACTGCTTACCCGACTTTATTAAGCATGAAGACCACTATCGCCTTGATGCTAATGGAGATGCTGATGCGCGTCATCGAGATTTTCATGGCCATGGTGGCGAATGGCGGGTCGAAAAACAGCGCCTCAAATGGCAAGTATTGGATGATTTTGCCGAGGCTGCTGTGCAGGCGGGTATTCCACGTACCGACGATTTCAATCGGGGGTCAAATGAGGGCGTGGCCTACTTTGACGTCAATCAGCGTTCGGGGTGGCGTTGGAATACCGCTAAAGCGTTTTTGCGGCCTGCGCTTAAGCGTAGCAATTTAACGCTCTGGCACTCCACCCAGGTCAATCGCCTGCTTTTTGATAGACAGGCTTTTGAACACGCGGACACGCTGCGTTGTATTGGCGTAGAAGTAGAGCGTGATGGTAAAACCCAGCGCGCCATGGTGAACGGGGAAGAGGGTGGTGGAGAAGTAGTGCTCTGCGCGGGCGCGATTGGCTCACCGCATCTACTCCAGCTTTCTGGTGTGGGGCCAGCCGAGCTGCTGCGGGAACACGGTATTGAGTTAATGCATGAACTGCCTGGGGTGGGGGAGAACCTGCAGGATCATCTGCAGATTCGTTCGATATATAAAATCACCAATGGCAAAACCCTGAATGCCATGGCTAGCACTTTGCTGGGTAAAGCGGGGATTGGCCTTGAGTATCTGCTTAAACGCTCTGGGCCGATGAGTATGGCGCCTTCGCAGTTGGGCGCGTTTACTCGCAGTGGGGCAGAGCAAACGCATCCCAATATTCAATACCATGTGCAGCCACTAAGTCTGGAAGCCTTTGGTCAACCGTTACACCCGTACCCGGCAATTACCGCTAGCGTATGCAATTTGAACCCGACCAGCCGAGGCACGGTGCGGCTTAAAAGTAGTGACCCGCGCCAAGCGCCCGCCATTTCGCCTAACTACCTGAGTACGCCAGAAGATCGCAAGGTGGCGGCGGACTCATTGCGGGTGACGCGGCGGATAGCACAACAGCCAGCGTTCGCTAAATATGCGCCAGAAGAAGTGAAACCGGGCGCCGAGTATCAAACTGACGATGAATTAGCTCGTTTGGCGGGTGATATTGGTACGACGATTTTTCACCCCGTGGGCACCACACGTATGGGGCGTGAGGATGATGAAATGGCCGTGGTAGATGCACAACTGAGAGTGCGCGGTATCAGGGGGCTTCGGGTGGCTGATGCAGGGGTTATGCCGACCATTACCAGCGGTAATACTAACTCGCCCACGCTGATGATAGCGGAGAAAGCTGCTGGCTGGATGTTGTCTGGGCGTTAGTCACATAATGATTAACGCGATGTTTTTATCGGAGTGTTGACGAGCGCATGGGTTAGGCGCAAACTACCGGCAGTTGGTTAGCAAGTCGAACGTTGTCAGCAGTATAGAAGCGCCTCAAGCGTTAAATCTGGTGAAAGTTTCTTGTTCTACCCACTGCAATTCGGGTATTACCCGGTTTTAATTAGCTAAATTGAGGAATTCAATCATGGCAACTGGCACAGTTAAGTGGTTTAACGACACTAAAGGCTTCGGCTTCATTTCTCCTGATGACAATGGCGACGACCTGTTCGCGCATTTCTCTGAAATTCAGTCTGAAGGTTTCAAATCTCTGCAAGACGGTCAGAAGGTTTCCTTCGACGTTACCCAGGGTAAAAAAGGCCTTCAGGCTTCTAACATCAAAGTAGTTTAAGTTAATTCTTAAGCTTTAAGATGTTAATAATCACCGCTTAGCGATGATTGACCAGAAAACCTCGCCAAGTGCGGGGTTTTTTGTTTTTGAGCTTTAGGCTTGCCTCACACCTCACACCTCACACCTCACACCTCACACCTCACACCTCCGTATATTCCATTTTGATCTTTAAGTGTTTCTAAAAATAACTTTTTAGAATATAGAATTGGCCTCACAATAGCTCCATGTTCATTTACCTGAATTCTGATTGTTAAGGATGAAGTGGCGATGTCGCTGGATGCTTGGATTGCAGTGGGGGTGGTACTGACTATTTTCCCGCTGATGGCGTTTTCACGCCTGGGGCCGGATATTATTCTGCTTGGCGCGGTTATTTTTCTAATGACGCTTGGCGTGATTGACCCCCAGCAAGCGCTGGGAGGATTCTCCAATAGCGGCTTGTTTACTGTTGCCTTTATGTATGTGCTGGTGGCAAGCATTCGTGAAACGGGCGGTATCGATCTGATTATTCGTTACGTGTTGGGGCGCCCCAAAAGCGAAAGGGGAGCGCTGACGCGTTTAGTACTACCTGTGGCAACGCTGAGCGGTTTTGTCAATAACACCCCCGTGGTCGCTACCTACATTCCGGCAGTCATGAGCTGGAGCCGTCGGTTACGCATATCTCCCCAGCGGCTACTGATGCCGCTAAGCTTCGCTTCTATTCTGGGGGGCACTATCACCTTGTTTGGTACTAGTACCAACTTGGTAGTGCATGGGCTATTGCTAGAGCGTTACCCTGAACTTGGCATGGGCCTGCTGGATTTAGCCTGGGTGGGTATCCCCGTGGCGTTGGTGGGGCTCGGCTATCTGATTGTGCTAGGACCACGCCTATTACCTGCCAGGGAAGGGCTGGCCAACGCGTTTGCTAACCCCCGTGAGTTCACTATCGAAATGGAAGTGGATCCCGATGGGGTGCTGGTTGATCGCAGCGTTGAAGAGGCGGGGCTGCGTCACTTACAAGAGCTGTTTCTGGTTGAGATTGAGCGCGCGGGTAACGTGGTCAGCGTAGTGGGTCCGGGGGAGCGCTTAAAAGGTGGCGACCGGCTGGTGTTTGCAGGTACTTCTGATGCGGCGGTGGAGTTGCAGCAAATTCGCGGCTTGATTCCTTCCCGAGATGACACCTCTAGCCTGGAGAAAGAGTTTAAAGAGCGCCGATTGGTAGAGGCAGTGGTGTCTAATCAGTGCCAGTTTATCGGCCAGCGTATTCGCGATGGCCACTTTAGAACTCTTTATGGGGCAGCGGTGCTGGCGATCTGCCGTGGTGGCGAGCGCGTTAAAGGGAACCTAGGTCAAGTGCGCCTGCAGCCTGCCGATGTGCTGTTGCTTGAAGCCCGCCCACCGTTTATCGAGCGTCACCGCCAGTCAAGAGACTTCCTGCTGATTAGTGAGCTGAATGGCGCGGCGCGACCCATACATGAAAAAGCACTGTTGGCTTGGGGTATTTTATTAAGCGCAGTGCTGCTCGCTGCTTTCGGTGTGCTGAGCATGCTTAATGCCGCCATGCTGGGCGCAGCGTTGTCACTGCTCACTGGCTGTTGCTCAGTGGGTGCTGCCAAACGTGGCCTGGACACCCAGGTGCTGCTTACTATTGCCGCTTCGTTTGGTGTAGGTGCGGCGCTGCAAAGCTCCGGTGCGGCTGAGGTGATTGGCGGTGGTTTATTAACCTTGGTGGCGGGTAACCCTCTGTTACTGCTTATTGGCACCTACTGTGTCGTCGCGCTACTCACCGAGCTTGTGACCAATAACGCCGCAGCGGTGATTATTTTTCCGGTGGTAATGAGTGCAGCAGAGAGCTTGGGTGTAAGCCCGATGCCCTATGTGGTAGCGGTAATGTTTGCCGCTTCGGCCAGTTTTCTAACGCCCATCGGCTATCAAACCAATCTTATGGTGTATGGCCCTGGTGGTTACCGCGTTAGTGATTTTCTTCGCGTAGGAGGCGGTTTGAATGTGCTGACCGGTGCGATCGCCTTATCTTTGATACCGTTGGTGTGGCCATTTTAAACAGGTGTTGGTCATTTTAAGCGTTCATCGCTCGCGGTTAACGCTGGATTGCGCTAGGGTGGCGCTTTTAGATTAAGGAACTGGATTCCATGACTGCTCCTGGCGAACTGATTATTGAGCCGAAAAATGGTCAACCCGCCGATGCGTGCGTATTTATTATTCACGGCTTGGGTGCTGACGGACACGATTTTGAACCGCTAGTGCCTGCCCTGGCACTGCCGAAAGAGTCGCACGTACGTTTTATCATGCCTCATGCGCCACGCTTAGCTGTAACAATTAACGGCGGCATGGTGATGCCCGCTTGGTATGATATTTTGGCCATGGACTTGGGCCGTCGAGTCGATGAAGGCCAGCTTAAGAAATCCGCTGAGCGAATCCAGGCGCTTATTCAAGAGCAGATTGACCAGGGTATCGACAGCCGACGCATTATAGTGGCGGGCTTTTCTCAAGGTGGAGCCGTTGCCTATCAAGCCGCGCTCTCCTTCCCTGCGCCGCTGGGTGGTTTACTGGCTATGTCGACGTACTTTGCTACCGCTGACAATATCGACCTTGCAGAAGCCAATCGACAAATCCCGATTGAAGTGCAGCACGGCAGCTTCGACCCCATCGTTCCTGAAAGCCTGGGGCGAAGCGGTGTCGACCGTTTGAAAGGCATGGGCTATTCCGTCAATTACCGCCAATACCCGATGGCTCACGCGCTTTGTCCCCAACAGGTTAGCGATATTGGTAAATGGCTAAGCACACGCCTAAGCTAAGCGCCTTTTCGTGAGCGATACAAGGACGTAGCGAAAGCGAATGATAGCTTCCTTTGATGCATTAGAAACGCTACTAGCGCTCTGCTTAACGGTGGCAGCGCTAGCTTGCCTATTTGATCGACACCTGGTGCGCGCCTGCTGCTTTTTTATGGTGTTTGCTGTCACCATGACCTTAGCTTGGTGGCTGCTAGGCGCGCCTTGGCTGGCCGCCGCTGAGCTGTTGTTAGGGGTTGTATTAACCGGCTTATGCTTTTTTCATGCGCTGGGTATTTTCTCTCCTGACACTTCCCCAACACTAACGCGCGATAACTTTCACGAACCCTGGGCGCGGGCAGTCGCACGGCTGGTATTGGCGCTTGGCTGGTTTGTGATGGTCGGTGCGGCGATCCGCTATGTCATTGCCGAAATGGTGTACTCACCTACTGAACATCCGCTGCTATTGGCAGGCATCATTATTATCGCCTGTGCGTTGGGGGCGTTTGCTTTACATCGCCATCTTTTACGCCGTTTACTTGCATTTAATATTCTTGGCTCTGGGGTATTTATGCTGTTGGCTGGCGTTGCAGGAACCTCTCCGGCGGCCCAGGCGCTGATTACCGTAGGGCTGTGTATTGCATGGCTGGGGTCGATGCTGGCGGCCTTGCTGATTAGGCAGCTGTTACATTTAGAGGGCGTCGAGGCCTTGGGGCATGACGGCGAGCCTAAGAAGGAGGCTAAATGACCTGGCGTTTTGGCCTCTTCGATAGCACCTTTGAGCCGCTGGTAACCACCCATTGGGCGCTACTCATTGCCCTCTGTTTACCACTTTTATTAGGTCTCTTAGCGGCATTATTGCCACCCAAAAAAGCTTGGCCGGTGGCGTTAGCTAGTGTTCCGGTATTGGCTTCTGGCGTGATGTTGTTGTCCGCGGTTGCTCAAGTACAGCTACTGCAGTGGCAGTGGGAAATCCTCGGCGTCAGCATAGCGCTGCGCTTAAACGGGCTTAGCGTTTTGTTGCTGTTAATGACGCAGTGGATTGGATTTGCTGCCGCGCTCTATACACCTGGACAACTGCGTTTAACTGCCACTGACCCATTGGGGCGCTGGTTATGGCCTTTGATGGGCGTACTCATTAGTGCGCTCTCGCTAATCTGGCTAGCCACGGATCTACTCACCCTTTACCTTGCCCTAGAGCTAATGGGGTTGGCGGCGGTGGGTATGCTGCTGCTATCGGGAAAGGCCGAAGCGCTGCTGGCAGGCACGCGCTATTTGCTATTGGCGCTGGTGGGGTCGCTTGCCTACCTATTAGGCGTGGCGCTGATTCTAGGTCACTGGGGCAGACTGGATCTACAGGGCTTAGCAGAGGTCGTTGAACCGGGGCCGGTCGCTTGGATTGCCGCCGCGTTGATAGGTGCAGGTCTTGCGTTAAAAGCGGCGCTCTTTCCCCTGCATGGCTGGCTGTCACCGGTACACGGTAGTGCCTGGACGCCAGTAAGCGCGCTGCATGCCGCGCTGGTCATCAAAGCCTCGCTGTTTATGCTTCTACAGCTGTGGAGCATTCTATTACCTGATACGTTCTACGCCCCCCGCGTTATTGCCTGGCTGGGGATGCTGGCGATTGTTTGGGGAGGCCTGCTTGCCTGGCGTACGGATTCGCTTAAAACCCTGGTCGCTTCATCGACGGTGGCGCAGTTGGGCTACCTAATGGTGGTCTTTCCGCTGCTGTTAGGCCCTGATATAGAGCTACTGGCTCGCTCCTTGGCCTGGGAAGGGTTTTGGCTGCAGTTGATGGGCCACGCCTTTGCTAAAGCGGCCATGTTTATGGCCGCGGGTAACCTGATACTGGCCACAGGCGAGAGTACGCTCAAAGGTTTGGCGGGTAGCAGTCGACGGTTGCCGCTTTCGCTGCTCGTGTTTGGCATTGCCGCCATCACTTTAATGGGCTTGCCCCCCAGCGCTGGCTTTACGGCTAAATGGCTGTTGTTGCAAGCGATGGTGATGTCTCAGCAGTGGTGGGCGGTAGCCGCGCTTTTGATCGGCACGCTGCTCAGCGCCGCCTATATATTCCGTGTATTTCGCTACTCGTTCGATGAGACGGCGCCCCGCCACCACTATCAGCCGCTGGCGCCAGGTATGGACCTGATTGCGCTAACGCTTGCTTTAATCGCATTGGCGTTGGGTTTGTTGGCCCACTTCCCCTTAGAGCTGATGCATGGAGGAGGTGTATGAATGCCGCATGGTTACCGCTCACTGCACTAGCGACTTCGCTACTGGTTACCGTGGTGATTTTTGCTCTTCCGGAAGAGGCCAGAAAGGCGCGCACCATTATCAACTTACTGGCGGCGGTCACTAAAATTATTCTGGTGACGCTGATGGTCAGAAGGGTGGCCTCAGGGCACGAAGACGTTTTCAGCTTCCAGGTGGTGGGCGGCATTGATTTTGTGCTGCGTGCGGATGCGTTGGGAGTAATGTTCGCTGGGCTTTCGTCACTGCTTTGGCTGTGTACCACTATCTACGCTATTGGTTATTTAGAAGGTTCGGCCAATCGCAAACGCTTCTTTGGCTTCTTTAGTTTGTGTGTTGCCAGTACGCTAGGCATTGCGCTCTCCGATAACCTGTTTACCTTTCTGATTTTCTACGAAATGTTGACGCTTTCCACCTACCCGCTGGTAGTTCACTCGGGTACCGATAAAGCGCTCAATGCGGGCAGGGTCTATCTACGTTATACGCTGACCGCCGGGGTGGTGCTGCTACTGGGTACGGTGCTGCTCTACAGCCTAACCGGGGAGCATTCTTTCTCTTCTGAAGAGGGCCTAGGTGACTACCTAAACGATCATCGCGGCCTGTTAACGCTCATCTTTGCGCTGCTAGTGGGCGGGCTTGCGGTGAAGGCCGCGATGGTGCCGTTACACGGCTGGTTACCTAGAGCGATGGTGGCCCCCGCGCCAGTGAGCGCGCTGCTGCATGCGGTGGCGGTGGTGAAGGCTGGTGCCTTTGGTATTTTGCGGGTGATTTATGATCTTTACGGTATTGAGCTCAGCGTCGAGCTGGGCGTTACCACGGTACTCGCGGTAGCAGCCTCCATCACTATTATTTATGGCTCGCTGCGGGCAATTGCGCAAACGGAGTTAAAGCCTCGGCTAGCATTTTCCACGATTAGCCAGGTTTCTTATGTCATCTTGGGTGTAAGTTTGTTTGGACCTTTCGGCACCATAGGCGCGCTGGCGCACTTACTCCATCAGGGTTTAATGAAAGTCACTCTATTCTTCTGCGCCGGCAACTATGCCGAGGAGCTAGGCATTCATCGTATTGATGAAATGGATGGCGCTGGCAAGCGCATGCCGTTGACCAGCATTGCCTTTACGATAGGGGCGCTGGGCATGATTGGGTTGCCGCCGGTGGCAGGGTTTATTACCAAGTGGTATCTCGGCATTGGTGCCATCCAGGCTGAAATGTACTGGGTGGTTATGGTGCTGGTGGCGAGCAGTACGCTTAATGCTATGTATTTTCTACCCATTCTCCACCGCCTCTGGTTCCGGCTGGGGCCAGCGCACGGCAAAGGGCAATGGCCGAACGAGCAGCGGTTAGGCCGTTTAGAAACTCATGGCTGGCTGCTTTGGCCAATGGTGTTTACCGCATTGGCAAGTCTTGGCGCAGGGCTGTTGGCAGGTATGCCATTTAGCCCATTGGATTGGGCAACGCGGGTCGCGATCGGGGAGTACTTGCCATGATGACGCTGCTACTGGCGCTGTCGCTGGTATGGCCGCTGTGCGTTGCCGGAAGTGCAATATGGCACACCTATCGCGCCCCGGTTGCGCAGGGTAGCTACTTCTCACTGCTGTGGATAAGCGCCGCCTGGCCTGCTTTACTGCTGGCCTACGTCGGTGAAGCACAATGGGTGATGGATGCTTGGATGTTGGGAGGGCTATGGGAGTTGAACACCTTAAGCCGCCCATGGCTGGCCTTTACTGCGCTGCTGTGGAGTTTAGCGGCAGTGCATGCCAGGGGCTATTTCAAGGCCGAACAGTCCAAGGCCCAGGCCGGTGACCAAGACGCCCAACGTCGCTTGATACGCTTATTGCTGCTATGGCCTCTGACCCTATTGGGTAACGTGTTGCTGATCATTGCTCAGGATATCGCCAGTTTCTATTTAGGCTTCGCGCTGATGACGTTTGCCGCTTACGCCTTGGTCGTGCATAGCGGTACACAGGACGCGCGTTTGGGGGCTAAAGCTTATCTAATTTTAGCTGTTATCGGGGAAGGGCTTATTTTGGGCGGCCTTCTCTGGGCGGCTGGCGAGGCCGAAACACTCAGCCTGGAAGGTGTGCGTGAAGGTATTTTGCTGGCGGAACAGGGTGTCTGGATGGCCACATTATTGTGGCTTGGGTTTGGGGTGAAAGCGGGCGTGATTGGCCTGCATGTTTGGCTGCCGCTGGCGCATCCGGTGGCGCCTGCTCCCGCCAGCGCTGTGCTGAGTGGGGCGATGATTAAGGCAGGTCTACTAGGCTGGATAAATGTACTGCCGCTTGGGGAGTCAGGTGTGTCCGCTTCTTTGGTCCAGTTAGGCAACATAATGCTGGTGGCCGGGCTGGTAGCGGCCTTTGCAGCAGCGCTGTATGGGGTGTTTCAACGCCACCCTAAAGCGGTGTTGGCTTACTCCAGTATCAGTCAAATGGGCATGCTAACAGCGCTGGTCGCGATGGGGTTGGCCGCACCTGAGGTGTGGCCGTTACTCTGGCCAGGCGTGGTGCTGTTTGCCGCCCATCATGCGCTTGCCAAGGGGGCGCTCTTTATGGGCACCAGTATTAGTGAGCATCTGCCGCGTTGGCCGCTGCCTTTGATATGGGGTTTGCTGGCGTTGCCCGGTATCTCGCTAGCGGGTGCCATTGGGTCGGGTTTGATTAGCAAGTGGAGTGTCAAAGGCCCGCTCTATGAGATGCATCATGAAACGCTAACCAAACTACTTACCTGGGCCGCCGTGGGCACTGCAGCTCTGGTGAGCGTTGCCCTATGGCGCCAGTGGCAGCAGCGCCATCAAGGCGGGAGCAATCAATGGCAGTGGGGGGCTTGGTTGGTCGCCATCATTGCGGCACTGCTAACACCACTTTGGCTGCCGCTGCCCGCCAACAGTATAGTAATGCCGCCTATTAAAGAGTGGTTAGGCATTATGTGGCCCTTTCCTGTGGGGCTGGCTTTGGCCACACTGGGCTGGCTATGCATGCGGAACAGCCGTGTTAAAGCCCCCCCCGCAGGGGATTTATGGTGGCTCTATGCTATAGGGGCAGCCACTGTGCTGGCGCCAGTCCGCGGTTTTAGTCATTACTGCGGCAAACTAAAAGCGTCGAGCGTGGTGAAAACACAGCAGGCTGAAGAGACGTTGATGGGCTATTTAACACGCCTGTTGTCAGCGGAGTCTTGGATGCGTCACCATGCCAGTGGTTTGATGATGGTTCTTGCCGTGGTACTCGCGGCGTTACTTATGTGGGAAGGTCAGCGATGAAACGCCTGCTAGGAAAGCATAATGGGTAAAGTTGCTCGGGGTCGTCATGCCTTGGCACCCGGTGATATACCGTCTCGTGGCTGGCACGATATCGTCTGGCGTGTGATGCGCGCTGCTCGTCGTAACCGTATTACCATGTTGGCCGCAGGTGTTGCTTTTTATGCCCTATTAGCGCTGTTTCCTACTATCGCAGCGGTTATTTCGTTATGGGGATTACTGTTTGATCCCTATGAAGCGGGGCAGCAGCTGTATGAAATTAGCCGTTTTATGCCGCCGGATGCGGCTAATTTGATTGATCAGCAAGCCCAGCAGGTCGTGGAGAGCGCAGAATCAGGCAATATTATGGCGGCATTAGCAGGGCTTTTAATTGCCATGTACATTGCTTCCAAAGGCGTTGGGGTGTTAGTCATTGGCTTAAATGTTGTGTATGGCGAAACCGAAAAGCGCAGCTTAATGCACCGCAGTGCCGTACTTATTTCACTGACCTTTGGTTTAATTATCATGACGTTGGTATCGCTTGGCTTTATTGCCATCGTCCCTATTGTGGTGGACGCATTAGATATTGACGCGCCACTAAACAGCGTCTTTAAGTGGCTACGCTGGCCTGCGCTGTTGGTGCTGATGAGTGGGCTTATTGCACTGCTCTACCGTTTCGCGCCTTATCGGCGCTCTGCACAGTGGCGGTGGCTAAGCTATGGAACAATGTTAGCGACTGTCATGTGGTTGTTAGGCTCTGGTGGTCTTTCGCTATACGTGCGCTACTTTTCTAGCTTTAGCGAACTCTACGGCTCGTTAGGCGCGGTAGTAGCCCTGATGATCTGGTTTTGGCTGTCTGCATTTGTTGTTCTTTTTGGCGCAGAAGTAAACTGCGAAATGGAGCGCCAAACCTATAACGATACGACGGTAGGCGAAACTCGCCCGTTGGGGGAACGGGAGGCGTTTGCGGCAGATACGATTGGTAAACCACAGCCATGGCGTGGAACTAAAGACCCTGATACGGAGTAATGTATCGAGTAGTACAAGTGTTGATTTGAAGTCTATTGAGATAAACACCTCCCACCGCTGCCTGCGGTGGGAGGTGTTTTGGTTATAGCAGTTCTTCCGCAGCTAGTGCCAAACGTGAGCGTTCGACGCTTTTTAGCGTGATATGCCCCGAATGGGGCCAGTCGCGAAACCGTTCAACCACTGCGGCTAAACCACAGGTGTTTGCGGTAAGGTAGGGCGTATCGATCTGCCCAACGTTGCCCAAACAGACAATCTTAGAGTTACGCCCCGCCCGCGTAATCAGTGATTTAAGCTGTTTAGGGGTGAAGTTCTGCGCCTCATCAATGATTAAAAAAGTATCGTTTAAGGTGCGTCCACGCATAAAGCTCGGTGAGCGAATCTGTACTCGCGAACCTATTAACTGCCGCGTTGCGCCATTATCCCAGCTCGATTCTCCCTCCTCGTTGCGTAACAGGTTATCCATGTTGTCGTGGAATGCACCCATCCACGGCGACATTTTCTCTTCCTCCGTTCCAGGTAGAAAGCCAATATCTTCGCCCATGGGGATCGGCGCGCGGGTAAACACAATGCGCTCAAATAGCTTGGCATCCAGCGTTTGCTGAAAGGCAGCGGCCAGCGTCATAAAGGTCTTACCTGTGCCTGCGTTGCCCGCAATCGTGACTAGGTCAATATCGGGATCCATCAGTAGGTTTAAGGTGAAGTTTTGGCGGCTGTCGTGGGCATGAACCCCCCAAACGCCGGCATGATGACGGTAGTTGGTGAGCAGTTGAAGGCGAGCTGAAGAGGGCCCCAGTTCGCGAACAATCGCTTCGAACTCCGCGCCGTTTTCGCTATCCGACACTAGCATTCCTACATGCCAGTTACGTGGCATCGTGCCGTTAAGTTGATAAAAGGTGTGATGACCAATCCGCTCAACAGTGACATCAACGTTTAGGCCTTCCCATAATGCCGCACCATTTTGCCCTGCACTGGCATAGATCTGTGCGCCTTCAATCATCGCATCGCTGTCGGAGAAAGCGCGGTCATTGAAGTAGTCCTCGACCGGCACTTTCAGAGCAGCTGCTTTGACTCGCAGGTTAATATCTTTGGTAATTAAAATAACAGAGGCGTCGGGGCGTTCTTCGCGTAGGCGGCAGGTCTCCGCCAAAATGCGGTTATCTGGACTATCGTCAAGCGCGTCTAGGAGTTTTAAATCGTTGTAGCATAAAAAGTGCAGGCGTCCTGTTTCGCCACTAAGCCGGGGGATTGGAATACCGCGCTGAATTTCATCGAAGGTGACTTGGCTAGTAAGGTCAGAAAGCGTACGGCTGATCTGGCGGGCCGTGCGGGCGATTTCACGAATACCATTCTTATGCTTATCCAGCTCCTCAAGGACAGTCATGGGGATAACCACATCGTGCTCATCAAAGTGATAAAGCGCGGAAGGGTCATGGATGAGGACATTAGTGTCCAACACATACAGCCGAGTGGCTTTCTTATCGAGTCGTACCATCGGTGGAATCACTCCTTGGTTGACGGCAACTTCGACACTGGCAGGTGCGTATTACGCCCAGATGACACTTGCCTGTGTCTCTCACGTGGCGTGACCTGGCTTCTCCTTATTTAGCGCTTTTTAATAGCGTGGAAGGCTTTAGCGTTTTTTTCCACAAAAATTATTTCAACGTTATGTCAGACTGTTCATGCGCCTTTAAAAAGCGTCATTTAGTGCAGCGTCGCTAAAAAATGTGCCACCTTTTTTAACAACGCCGTGGCCACCACGCCGCGGCTATCGCTTTCCACATAGCGGTAATAATGGCTATCTAACGCTAGGTCATGATTTAGCGCGGTGAGGGCGCCTGTTTCTAGGGCGCTTTTAACCAGCGGATAGGGCAGTAGCGCCCAGCCGGTGGCGTTGATGACCGCATCGCGAATCACCTCAAACATGGTTAGACCAAGATAATTACCTGAAAACAGGGCTTCGCTGATCAGTTTGTCATCCTGTACGTGGGTTAAACACACTTGAGTGTATTGCGCTAAATCATCTCGATTCACGCTGGGAAGTCGGCTGAGCGGGTGATGGGGAGCGGCGACTAGGCGCATGCTGACAGGTGCTAGGTTCTCGGCATTGGCCTCAATGCCTTCAGCGGTGTAAAGACCAAAAGCGATATCGACCGTTTGGCGCTGTACAAACTGAGTATGCTCCTGGGGGGGCACTAGATAGACCGAAATAGCCGTCAGAGGGAACTGCTGTTTTAAATCGTGCATTACTTGACGCCAAAACGCCTCAGGCAGAGCGTCATCGCGGGCGATGCACAGTTGGCTTTCAACGCCCTGCAAGTGTTGATGACAGTGCTTTTTAATTCGACTGGCGCTGGTCAGCAACCGGTAGCAATCCGGCAGCACGTTATCGCCAACAGCAGTAAGCGTGAGGCTATTGCCTGAGCGTTCAAATAACGCCACCCCCAGGCTGTCTTCTAAAGCATGTACGGCAGCGCTCAACGTACTGCGTTTAACGCCGGTATGCCGCGCGGCGGCGGCAAAGGAGCCATGCTCAGTGACATCTATAAAGGCCTGTACCTGTTCAGCGCGCATAGGGTTCTCGGTTAATGCTGCGAGCGCCAAATAATTTGACGCTGAGCGATTCGTGATTAGCCTAACTCCCCACTATTATGGCGCAGAGTTTCCCTAATGCTATGGAGTTTTTCGCGTGACCCCCTTTGTTGCCGAGCGCCGTGCGCTAAGATTTTCAGCCATTTCTGCCAGCCTGTTTGCGTTTACCGGGCTTGCGTTAGGGCTTGCCAGTGGTTCCATCACCATTCTTTTTGATAGCGGCTATTCGCTACTAAGTCTTGTGTTGGCATCATTATCGCTGTTTGCTCTTCAACAGGCGCGCAAGCCTGCTGATGATCACTACCCCTTTGGGCGGCTAACAGTGGAGCCGCTTGCAGTGCTGCTCAAAGGCGTGGTGATCGCTATGGTATGTATTGTTTCGCTGGTGTCTGCGCTGTGGAGCTTGCGTGACGGCGGTCGCCTAGTCACGCTGGATTTAGCGTTAATGTTTGGTGTCGTTAACGTGACTGGCTGCTTACTGACCTGGTGGTGCTTGGCGCGCTATGCCCGCATCGCGAGCTCTTCACTATTGGCGGCCGAGCTGCGCCAGTGGCAGATGGATACTTGGTTAAGTGCTGCAGTGATGCTCGGCTTCGCGCTGACTTGGGCGCTCACCCAGTCGCCATGGGCAAACTACGCGCGATTTGCAGACCCAGTGATGGTGCTGATCATTGCTGGCTATTTCTTACCTATGCCGATTCGGATGGTGCGTGGTGCGCTGCGTGAACTTATGTTTGGCGTATCTTGCAACAACATGCGCCGCGATGTGGTCAGCGATGTTGCCGACTTTGATGTGGCCGCCGATGATGTTCGCCTGGCTCAAGTAGGCAGTTTTCTAATGGTGGATATCCAGCTCGACAAGCAGCAGTTTAATGATGCCCAAGAGATTATGGATAGCGTGGAGCAGCGTTGTAAGCGTCTAAACCTACGCCCGGTCACTAGCCTTACTCTAAGCGCAGGCTAAGCCGCGTTAAAAAAGAGCCGCGCCAAAAAAGATTGACGTTGTATCGTTAGCAATGCTATTTAGCGCTACCGACAATAGGTGTCGGGCAAACTTTGCTACGTTGAGGGTTGTAAAAACATGCCATTGCGCCGCTGTTTACCTGCACTGCTATTGACCGTTTTGGTTGCTGGCTGTGCCAGTTCTACCATTGCCCCAAGCTATACCACCGACAATCCTGACGTGCTGCGGATTGGTGGCGAGCGTCCAGCTAACCGGGATACGACGGTTGAAAGCGCCGGGTCGTTCTGCCTTGAAACTGCCGAGCGCTGGAATGACCACGGGCGTACGCCAGACGGCCAAACGCTATGGGCAAAAGACACCATGCGCAAAGTAGTCGCTTGTAAGTAACGACGACTATTTTGATAGTATCAGCAAAAGCGCCAGCGTCAGTACGCTGGCGCTTTTGCGTGAGTAAGCTGTCAATCCTGCTTCTTTTCCGGCTTGCCTTTGCGCTTTGTACTCGCAAAATCTTCTAGCTCCTCCTCGCTCATGGAGTCATACATCTCTTTAGACGAACCATAAAGTTCACTAGGCTTGGTTTCCCCGCGCTTAGCGGAAAGCGCTGCTCCTGCCGCTTTTTGTTGCGCTTTAGAGGTTGCTGGCATTGCTGAACTCCTTTCGATTAGCTTCCTTTGACCTACTTCACCATTAAGCGTTGCATTTTTGAGCGTGACACTTTTAAGTCTGGTGCCTTGAACCTGATACTTTGAGCATAGTAGCTGGAACACAGCTTTCCAGAAGCATCAATCAAACCTTTCATCTGTTCCAATCAGTTGACTTCCTTTTGCCTGTCGCGCTATTTAGTTAGATATGCGCAGTACACCCTATTGCCGCCGCGCCGCTAACAAAGAGAACGACATGACACCGGCTATTCATAGTGCAAAACAAGCAGGATTTGCCTTTCAGTTGCATGAGTATGACCACGATGCCGCTGCGCTTTCCTATGGTTTAGAGGCAGCGGCAAAGCTCGGTGTAGCCGTTGAGCAGGTATTTAAAACCTTAGTAGTAAAGCTGGATGGCAAACAGCTAGCAGTGGGTGTCGTGCCAGTGAACTGCCAATTGGGGTTAAAGCAGATCGCCAAGGCCGCCGGAGCAAAGAAAGCGGCCATGGCAGCGCCATTGGAGGTCGAGCGTGTGACCGGCTATGTATTGGGTGGTGTGAGCCCGCTGGGACAGAAGCGGCGGTTGCCTACGTTTATTGATCTCTCCGCTGAAGCTTACGCAAGTATTTATGTGAGTGCTGGTCGTCGCGGGCTTGAAATAGAGCTCGCGCCGCGTGACTTAGCCACGCTAAGTCAGGCCATTTTTGTACCGCTGGCGACGTGATACCGATGTGATGGCGGCGCAGGCCGAGGCACTTTCTGTTATGGTGCCGTAAAGTTTGCGTGCGTCGCTTTTCCTCTAGGGTGCTCACGCTGTGTTTCTGATGGCTGCCCACCTGTGGCCCAAGCAAGGTAATATCGTGTCTGACTCCTCTTTCTCCTCGTTAGCGTTGCCTGAAGCTTTGCTGAGCAACCTTGCATCCCTTGGCTACCATGAAATGTCGCCGGTACAGGCACAAAGCCTACCGCCGATGTTAGCTGGGCGCGATGTACTGGCTCAGGCAAAGACCGGCTCTGGCAAAACAGCGGCGTTTGGTTTAGCGCTATTGGCTGAGTTAAAAGTAGAGAGCTTCGCAGTACAAGGTTTAGTGCTTTGCCCAACGCGGGAGTTAGCCGATCAGGTGGCGGAAGAACTGCGCCGCTTGGCACGTGGTATGGCTAACGTAAAAATTCTAACACTCTGCGGCGGTGCGCCGTTTGGCCCTCAGCTTGGTTCCTTAGAACACGGTGCGCATATCGTAGTAGGCACGCCTGGGCGTATTGACGAACATTTGCGCAAAGGCTCGCTCGCCCTGGATTCGCTCTCGATATTAGTGCTGGATGAAGCGGATCGCATGTTGGATATGGGCTTTCAGGCAACCATTGACGACATCATCGCCGAGACTCCCACAGACCGCCAAACGCTGCTGTTTAGCGCTACTTTTCCGGATGAGCAGTCATCGGGCGGCCTAACGGCAATGACCCGCGGCGTTATGCGAGACCCAGTGACGGTGAAAATTGCCGAGGTGCATGACGCTAGCACCATTCACCAACATTTTTATATCGTCGACAGCGATGAAGCGCGTTTTGCCGCGCTGCGCCAACTGCTGCTGGTCTACCAACCCACCACGAGCGTGGTATTTTGCAACACCAAGCGCGAGACCCAAGCGGTGGCAGAGCAACTGGTGAATGCCGGGTTTAGTGCGGTGGCGCTCAATGGCGATTTAGAGCAAAAAGACCGTGATCGTATTTTGATTCTATTCGCCAACCAGAGTGCGTCTATTCTGGTGGCTACCGATGTAGCCGCACGCGGCTTGGATATCGCTCAGCTGGATGCCGTGTTTAATTATCAAATTGCCCGCGAGCTGGATGTTCATGTGCACCGGGTAGGTCGCACAGGCCGCGCCGGGGCCAGCGGCGTTGCTTGTACACTGGTGACGCCTAAAGAGAGCTACCGATTGGAACGGCTAGAGGCACTGCTACAGCAGCCGCTAACCACTGAACCACTGCCCAAGCCCCAGCAGTCGACTCCCTTTGAACCGCCGATGGCGACGCTACAGCTGGCAGGTGGAAAGAAAGACAAACTGCGCCCTGGCGATATACTGGGTGCGCTGACCAGCGAAGGTGGGCTGCGCGGTGATCAAGTGGGTAAAATTAAGGTGCTTGCCCGCAGTGCCTACGTGGCGGTGTCGAGGGACGTTATTCAACAGGCTCAGGCCAAACTTGAGCGTGATAAATTAAAAGGGCGGGCTTTCCGTGTTCGCCGTATCCGTTATTGAACGCGTACCAAAGAGGAGCCGACGCAGCTAACCATGAAAATCCCCAAGCGATTACAGCCGCTGGTCGATGATGGAATGATCGACGAGGTGCTGGTGCAGTTAATGAGTGGCAAAGAGGCGCAGGTCTACGTCGTGCGCTGTGGTGAAGACATACGCTGTGCCAAGGTTTTCAAAGAGGCTAAACAGCGCAGTTTTAAACAGGCCGTTCAGTATCAGGAAGGGCGTAAAGAGCGTAACAGTCGCCGCTCACGGGCAATGGCCAAGAAAACCCGTTACGGCCAGAAAGAGCAAGAGCAGGCGTGGCTTAATGCCGAAGTCGATGCGCTTTATCGTCTTGCTTCAGCCGGCGTGCGGGTGCCTGAGCCCCACGGCTTTGTCGATGGCGTATTGCTGATGGAGATGATTAGCGATGCCGAGGGTAACGTCGCGCCGCGCTTGGATGAGGTGACGCTTACGCCAGAACAGGCCGAGACCTACTACGCCAAGGTTATTCAGGACGTGGTTAAAATGCTTTGCGCGGGTTTGATTCACGGCGATTTGTCGGAATTTAATGTGCTGGTCGATGCCTCAGGACCGGTGATTATCGATTTACCCCAGGCCGTAGACGCCGCAGGCAACAACAGCGCCGCCGCGATGCTGTATCGCGATGTTGATAATATGCGTAACTACTTTGGTCAGTTCGCACCGGCGCTTCTGAATACCGAATATGGCAGAGAGATGTGGGCGCTGTATGAAACCGGCGAACTACACCCGGATAGTAAGCTTACGGGTCACTTCGAGGCCGATACCCATATTGCTAACGTCGATGAGTTAATGGAAGTGATCGACGACGCCAAAGAGGAAGAAGCCGAGCGGCAAGCACGTATGCGTGATGATGGCGATGATGGTGAAATACCTCAGCCATACTGACTATACCCTCAATAATTAGGCTCTTCTTATTTTAGAAGTAATGTGAAGAGCCTGATCATGAGATAATTGTCTATTAAAACTTAGCTAAACAGCTCATTGGCTTGTTTAACAATGTTCTCGACGGTAAAGCCGAAGTGCTTGAACAGATCACCCGCTGGGGCAGATTCGCCGTAAGTGGTCATGCCGATGACACGGCCTTCCAGGCCAACATACTTGTACCAGTAGTCGGCGTGGGCGGCTTCAATTGCGATACGCTTGGTCACCGCTTTGGGTAGTACGCTTTCACGGTAATCCGCATCTTGACCATTAAAGCGGTAGGCCGACGGCATAGAAACTACTCGCACCGCTTTACCCTGCTGTTCAAGCTCAGCGGCGGCGTCCATGGCAAGCGATACCTCTGAACCGGTGGCAATCAAAATCAACTCAGGTGTGCTCTCGCTGTCTTTAAGCACATACGCTCCGCGCTGAATCGCCGCTAGCTGCGCTTTAGTGCGCTGCTGATGGGGCAGATTCTGACGTGACAGCACCAGCGCTGTGGGGCCAGAGTGGCGCTTAATCGCCGCATCCCAAGAAGCTGCCGTTTCTACCTCTACCGCATCACAGGGGCGCCAGGTGTTTAAGTTGGGCGTAGTACGCAGGCTAGTAAGCTGCTCAATCGGTTGGTGGGTCGGGCCATCTTCACCCAAACCAATGGAGTCATGGGTAAACACGTAAATCACCTGTTGACCCATTAAAGCTGCCATGCGAATTGAATTACGCATGTACTCCATAAAGATCAGGAAGGTCGCACCGTAAGGCACCAAGCCACCGTGGAGTGCGATCCCGTTCATGACCGCGCCCATGCCGAACTCACGCACACCGTAGTGTAAGTAGTTACCGCTGGCATCTTCTGGTGTGATTGCTTTAGCGCCTTTCCAGAAGGTTAGGTTAGACGGTGCCAAGTCCGCACTGCCACCTAGCAGCTCAGGCATTTGTGGGCCAATCACGTTCAGTGCTTCAAAGGAGGCTTTGCGCGATGCGATGGTCTCGCCACGCTCTTGGGCCTGCTCAATTAACGCTTCAGTGGCCAGCTCCGTAGGCAGTTGGCGCTTCATGCGGCGCTTAAATTCACGCGCTTCGGTGGGGAAGGCTTCCGCGTAGCGAGCAAAGCGTGCTTCCCACTCCTGCTGGCGGGTTTTCCCTTCAGCGCGGGCATCCCAGGCAGAGTATATAGGCTCAGGGATATGGAACGGCGCATGGGGCCAGTTTAACTGCGTGCGGGCCAGGGCCACTTCTTCATCGCCGAGCGGGGCACCATGGGCGTCCTCTTTACCCTGTTTATTGGGTGCGCCAAAGCCGATGATCGTTTTGCAGATAATCAGGCTCGGCTTATCGTCGTGGCTCTTGGCCAGTTCAATAGCGGCTTTGATCTCTTCAGGCTTGTGACCGTCAACGTTGGGAACGACATGCCAGCCGTAGGCTTCAAAGCGTTTGGCAGTATCATCGGTAAACCAGCCTTCCACTTCACCATCAATGGAGATGCCGTTATCGTCGTAGACAGTGATCAGCTTGCCCAACTGCTGGGTACCAGCCAGCGACGCCGCCTCATGAGAGATACCTTCCATTAAGCAGCCGTCACCGACAAAGCACCACGTGTGGTGATCAACAATCGTGTGGCCGGGGCGGTTGAACTGCGCGGCTAGGGTTTTTTCAGCAATGGCGAAGCCTACCGCATTAGCAAACCCCTGCCCGAGCGGGCCAGTGGTTGTTTCAATGCCGGGGGCATAGCCAAATTCAGGATGACCTGCGGTGGGCGAGTGAAGCTGACGGAAATTCTGCAGCTGCTCCAGGCTTAGCTCGTAGCCACTCAGGTGCAGCAGTGAGTAGAGCAGCATGGAGCCGTGGCCATTAGAGAGCACGAACCGGTCGCGATCAGCCCACTTAGGGTCTTCGGGGTTGTGCTTGAGGTAGTCATTCCATAGCACCTCGGCAATATCAGCCATACCCATGGGGGCGCCAGGATGGCCTGACTTGGCCTTCTGAACGGCATCCATAGAAAGGGCGCGAATGGCATTGGCTAGCTCAAAACGGCTATTCATATTAGTGATACCTTGGTTGTTATATTGGGTAGCGTCTCGTTAGGCACGAGCGGTCAAACGTTGAGTAATCAACGACTCTAATGTTTGCTGGTCATTGGCAAAGCGTCGGATTCCGTCAGCCAGCATCTCGTTGGCCATTGAATCTTGGTTGTGCTGCCAACGAAAACCTGCTTCTGATAGCGGTGTGAATGCTTTACGAGTGACGGTTTCCTGTTGGATTTTTGAAGTGACCTCTCCTTCCATGCTATCAAGCTGTTCTAGCAGTCCGGGAGAGATGGTCAGGCGATGGCAGCCCGCCAGCGCTAAGACCTGATCGGTGGTACGAAAACTCGCCCCCATAACGACTGTGTCGTAACTACCAGCGGCAGCCCTCTCGCAAATCCCTTTTACAAATAGCACGCCAGGATCTTCTTCTGGGGTGAACTGCATACCTGTTGTTTTTTGGTACCAATCGCTAACACGGCCAACGAAGGGGGAAATCAGATACACCCCTGCATCAAAGCAGGCCTGCGCCTGAGCATCGCTGAACAAGAGCGTTATGTTGCAGTTGATACCTTCCTGCTCTAATTGCTCGGCCGCACGGATCCCCTCCCAGGTAGACGCGAGCTTGATCAGCACACGGTTGCGGTTAATACCCTGTTTTTCGTAGCGCTCAATCAACTCGTAGGCCTTGTGGATACTCGCTTGGGTGTCAAAAGAGAGGTGTGCGGACACTTCTGTCGATATTCGTCCAGGTATCACATTGGAAATTTGCCCGCCGATGGCAACCGAAAGTTGGTCAATTATCCGGCTCGGGGCGCTCTCATCACGACATGATTCAGCAAGTACTCTATCGATCATCTCTTGGTAACGAGGTAGTTCGAAGGCCTTGAGAATCAAAGAGGGGTTAGTGGTGGCGTCCTGTGGTTGATAGCGCTTTATGGCATCCAAGTCGCCTGTGTCGGCCACGACCAGTGAGTGTTCGCGTAATCCATTCAGAAGCGACATTGTCTACTCTCCATAGAAATGAACATCATGTGTTCAAATGATTGACCATTTTTATCGATTTAGTCAAATCGGTATACCGATTGAGTTGATTTTAAGAGATTGCACAAAAGTATAATGCTCTTTGAGCGATGCTTTATTTCTAGATATTAGTATTTTAATCAATGAGTTATTTTTTGTGCTTGAACTTCTCGTCTTAATTCCTCCATAAAAAGCAATATGATCTTATGATCGATGTGTTTACAAATGCTCGGTTGGTGATAGATTGAATAGCGTCAGTAGGCGGCTGGTAACTGCGTATTGGTGTTCACCGTTGCTAGTCGTCCGCATTTCTATTGTCTGGAAAGGGAGAGCATGAATGTCTAATACGACGGCTTCTCTCAGAGTCGCCATTGGCGGTGATGAGGCCGCTTACGACTTGAAAGAGATTCTTATTGGTTATATCCGGGATTTAGGCTACGAAGTTGAAGATTTCGGCACTTTTAATGCCCAGCCGGTGCTGTACCCGGACATCGCCTTTGAAGTGGCTACGGCTATTAGGGAGGGGCGTTTCGATCGTGCAGTGCTGGTTTGTGGTACGGGAATAGGGGTAGCTATTTCTGCCAATAAGGTGCCCGGTATCCGCGCTGCGCAGGCACACGATACTTACTCAGCAGCTAAGGCGCGCACCAGTAATGATGCTCAGGTTGTCACGCTGGGGGCGAGGGTGATTGGGCCTGAGTTGGCTAAATCAATAGTGGCAACCTTTTTGGGCAGCCAATTTTCGGGTGGTAATTCCGAATTAAAAATCGCAAAAATTGACGAATATGAGTCTCGGCTTAATACTCGGTGACGCTAATATTCGTTAACTCTGATTAATAAGATCACATTAAAAAAGCATTTATAACAACTCCATGCAAGCTGTAATACGCAGTTTGGCCTCACTCCAGAGGGTATAACAATGACACGCCTATTTAATGACCCGAATGATTTCCCTGAGGAAGCCCGGTTAGGCTTAGTCGCTGCACATCGCGATAAACTGATGGCTGTGCCGGGAGGTGTTGTGCGCAGTACGCGCAGTCAGGCAGGTACAGTTGCGGTTGTGATTGGCGGTGGTAGTGGCCATTACCCAACCTTTGCGGGATTGGTTGGGCAGGGGCTGGCCCATGGTGCGGTCATGGGGAATCTGTTTTGTTCGCCTTCTGCGCAACAAGTTTACTCCGTCGCTAAAGCCGCTAACAACGGCGGTGGTGTGCTGCTCTCTTTTGGTAATTATGCGGGGGATGTGCTGCATTTTGGCGAGGCGCGCGAGCGTTTGATCGCGGACGGCATTCCCTGTGAAATCGTGCTGGTTACTGATGATGTCGCCAGTGCTCCCTTGGCGGAGATTGATAAACGCCGGGGTATCGCCGGTGATCTAACCGTTTTCAAAGCTGCTGCCGCTGCCGCAGAAAATGGATTATCACTGGAAGAAGTGGTGCAAGTGGCGAAGGAGGCTAATCGCTGCACGCGCTCTTTTGGGGTGGCGTTTGAGGGGTGCACGTTACCAGGGGCAGCCGATTCGCTCTTTCATGTGCCCGAAGGCCGAATGGCTATTGGGCTGGGCATTCATGGTGAGCCGGGGATTAGTGAGACGGATATCCCTTCCGCAGATGGCTTGGCAGACATCCTCGTTAGCCGATTATTGGAAGAGGTGCCAGAAGGAATCAATATCAAGGGGGCCAGGGTGGCGCCGATACTAAATGGCTTGGGTACCGTTAAGTATGAAGAGCTTTTCGTTATTTATCGCAAGGTTGACGAGCTGCTGCAGGAAGCAGGCGTTGTCATTGTCGAGCCGGATGTGGGCGAGTTGGTGACCAGTCTTGATATGGCCGGGGTTTCGCTGACGCTGTTTTGGCTTGATAAACAGATGGAGCCGCTGTGGATCGCCGCGGCGGATGCGCCGGGCTATCGGAAAGGTAGCGTGACGCCAGCGCAGGCGTTGGATCCTGCCGAGGTAGAGTTGGTTACGCAAGATGAGATTCCCGCGGCTAGCGATGCCTCGCGGGCATTAGCCAGAGGCGTCGTTGAGGCGCTCGAAGTGCTCGCAAATACGGTCAATGAAAACAGCGAGATGCTGGGCCAGATTGATGCGGTTGCTGGGGATGGTGATCACGGTATTGGTATGCAGCGGGGCAGCAGGGCTGCGCTTGAGGCGGCTAAAGAGGCGCTTGACGGCGGGGCGGGCGCGGAGACAGTGCTGCAGTGGGCTGGGCAGCGCTGGTCGGATAAAGCGGGTGGCACCTCTGGTGCTATCTGGCGGGTGATCTTAAAAGCGATGGGTGAGTCGCTTGGCAATGAGCAGCCGCTCTCAGGGCGGCGTCTTGCCGCTGGAGTGGTCAAGGCCCGCCAACAAGTGATGGCATTCGGCAAGGCTGAGCTGGGTGATAAAACCCTTGTCGATGTGCTGGTGCCTTTTGCCGATGCCTTGTCTTGGGAGGCTGAGCAAGGCCAGGGTGCTTTGGTTTGCTGGGAATCTTCTGCACGCATAGCGAGTGAGGCGGCTGAGGCTACCAGGCAGCTAATTCCCCGTGTTGGTCGCGCGCGCCCATTAGCCGAAAAAAGCGTGGGTACACCGGATGCCGGTTCGGTTTCACTGGCGCTGATTATTCAGGCGCTGATTCCTGTGTTGAAAAAGTGTCAAGCAAACTGACATGATACATGCCCGCCAACAACCCCTGGATGCCGAGGATGAATGGTCAAGACGCTGCAGATATAGACTTAATGACAGAGATTTCAACGCTCTACTATGTGCAGGGGGAAACGCAGGAGGCGATCGCCAATAGGCTCGGCCACTCGCGCGTGCGAATAGGGCGGCTGCTCAAGCGTGCCCAGGCAGAAGGAATTGTCGATGTTCGCGTGCGCCTGCACCCCGCCGTTAGTGTTGAGATTGAGCAGGAGCTCAAACGGCGCTTTGGCCTGAAGCGAGCGTTGATTGCTCTGGATAATGCCGATCCGGATGTGCAGCGCTCGTCGGTTGCGAGTCTAGTGGCCGACCATTTGTCCCGTAGCTTGACCGATGGCCAGATCGTGGCTGTTGGCATGGGGCGTAACGTCGCCGCGGTGGCGGATAATGTTTTCCTGGCGGAGTCGTTAAAAGTTTCATTTGTGTGCGCAATTGGCGGCTCGCTGCGTGCAGGTGAGCATATGAATCCTGACCATATTTGTCGACGCTTGGCGAGTCGGTTTGGCGGTGACAGTGAGACGCTTTATGCCCCAGCGCTGGTGCAGAATGGTGAGCTCAGGGATGCATTGTATGAAAACTCCACCGTGCGCCAGACGCTAGACCGGGCTCGCCGTGCGGATACCGCTTTGATTGGTGTAGGCGATGTCAGTGAAGACAGTAATATGGTGCGTATGGGGTGGTTTTCCGCCCAGGAGATTGCTGAAGCACGGCTATCTGGGACAGTGGGCGATATGATGGGGTATGACTTTATCGATATCCATGGGAGGCCTTCCGCAACGCAGATGCAGGGGCGTGTGGTTGGGCTCAATATCCAGGATCTCACGCGTATTCCAGACGTTATTGCTATCGCCAGTGAGAATACTAAAGCGGTCGGCATACTAGGTGCGCTACGTACCGGGGTTATCGACACGCTGGCCACAAGCGTCACAAACGCCCACACCATTCTGCGTCTTGATGAAGCGACTCAAGGAGAGGTGCGCGCTTAAGGAGTATTTAAAACCTGAGGGGATTCCGATCTTCTATGCCTAGTCCAGCCTAGCTCCATCTCTTTTGTTTGTTGGCTGTGTTGAGGCATGTGCATTTTTTGGCATGTCTCGTTCGCCGCCCCGCCTCTCGCTACAAGCTTAATAAAACCTGATCGGCAAGCGTACATTTGATCGATGATGAAACATATAGCATGGCCGAATTTTTTTGTTTTTATAAGGCAGTAATAACAAACTGTTTCCATTTATTGAATTTAAACATAAAAATCAATAAATTAACGTATGGGTCTAAAGTATAAGATCAGAAAATTCCATTATGGATTGACTCGGCTACGCTTAAAGCAGTTAATTCATATGTACACGATAAGATCTTTTGTAATGCGGGCGTCGCTAGTCAGGCATTATAAGATACATTAGGAGTGAGTAATGCATAACACCGATAACAACAATCACGCCAAACTACCAAAGTCCATGCAAGCCGTCGTAGCCTACGCGCCTGGTGATTATCGCCTTGAAGAGGTGGACGTGCCGCAGGCGGGAGAGGGTGAAGTACTGATTAAGGTCGAAGCATGCGGCATCTGCGCAGGCGATCTAAAAGCCTATGAAGGCGCCCCCAGCTTTTGGGGAGACGAAACCCAGCCCGCTTATATCAAAGCACCGATGATTCCAGGCCATGAGTTTATTGGTCATGTGATAGCAATGGGGGAAGGTGTAAAGAATTTCGAAATCGGTGACCGCGTTATTTCTGAGCAAATTGTGCCTTGCTGGGAGTGTCGTTTCTGTAATCGCGGGCAGTACTGGATGTGTGAAAAGCACGATGTCTATGGGTTTCAGCATAACGTGAATGGCGGTATGGCCGAATATATGGTCTTTCCCAAAGAAGCCATTAATCACAAGTTGCCCGATGAGATTCCAATGGAGAAAGCGGTTCTTATTGAACCCTACGCCTGTTCATTGCATGCCGTTAAGCGTGCACAGATTGAACTGGGTGATGTGGTTGTACTCTCCGGTGCGGGAACCTTAGGGCTAGGGATGATTGGCGCGATCAAAAAATCCGGGCCTTCCAAGCTGGTCGTGCTGGATCTCAATAACAAGCGGTTAGAGCTGGCCAAGCAGTTTGGTGCCGACATTGTCCTTAATCCAGCTGACGTCGATGTTGTTGACTACGTGAAAGGTATAACTGAAGGCTATGGCTGCGATATCTATATTGAGGCCACCGGTGCAGTCAAGTCAGTAGAGCAAGGCCTTTATATGATTCGTAAGCTTGGCCGTTTCGTCGAGTTTAGCGTATTCAAAGAGCCTGTTACGGTTGATTGGAGCATTATCAGCGATCGTAAAGAGCTCGATATACTGGGTGCGCATCTAGGTCCTTACTGCTATCCACTTGTCATCGAAGGCATTGGTAATGGTGATTTCCCAACGGATCACGTAGTGACCCATAAGCTGCCGTTAACAAAATTCCACGAAGGGCTAGATTTAATGCGCAATGATCCTGATGCGTTAAAGGTTGTGCTTATACCTGACGGGAAGTAGATAACTGAAGTTTCTTATTTATAAATACAATGATAACCGGAGTGATTATGTCGGCGACATTAAATTCGGTGCCCGGTGATAAGCGTACAAAAATTTATGTAGCAACGGCTTTTGCTTTAGTGCTGGTTGCACTCATGGCGTTTGATACCAAAGTCATTACTCTTACTGAGCTCGAGAGCGAAGTCGGTTTTTCACCCCAGCAATTTGCTCAGGAAACATTTCCAGAGATTCAGTCATATGTCGAGAATAACGCCGTAGATGCATCGGTATTGGCGCCAGAAGTGCTTCAGGATGCAGGCGTGGCAGGTGAGAAATACGGTGTTGCTGCCGGCATTGGTCATATTGTGCCAGTCTCTTTATCAGGTGCTGCCATAGAAGGTAGGGGGGGCGTTTACACCCTTGATGTTGAAAATGTGCCTTCTGATGTCGTCATTCGTGTGCAAACAGGCCCAGCTATTAATGGCACGACGCTGAGAGATACAACCGGCACTATTCAATTTGGTGACTTCACCAATCAGATCGAATACCAGGATGTTGGCGCAGCTCTCAATGACGAAATGAAGCGTCAAGTGCTGGCGGATATTTCCGGCCAAGATTTAGCCGGAAAAACGTTAGAAGTAGTCGGCTCCTTTACCCTGATAAATCCTACCAACTGGCTAATTACTCCTGTGAGTATGGCGATCATTGAGTGAGGGGCGGCTATGAGTATCGATAGATCAACAGTGGAAGTGGCTCCACCCGAAGTGATTCTTTCTGCACATAATATTGAAAAACGTTTCGGTGCCGTGCAAGCCCTCAAAGAGGTGAACTTCGATATTTATCGAGGACAAGTGACAACGCTGTTTGGCGAAAATGGAGCGGGTAAATCCACGCTGATGAAAATTTTGTCTGGCGTCATTGCTCAGACGGCGGGTGAGATTGTACTGGAAGGCGAGAGTGTTAGCTTTTCGTCGCCGTCGGATGCTGAAGCGCTGGGGATTACCATTATTCATCAGGAGTTGAGCTTGGCCCCTAATCTGAATGTGCGTGACAACATTTTTATGGGCCGTGAGCTGACTAAAGGAAGAGGCAGCGTCGACTATAAAGAAGAGGCACGTCAGGCTGAATTGTTAATGGAGGAGCTGGATGAACCGATCCACCCTCTTACCCTGGTCGAAGATCTACGGGTTGGGCAGCAACAAATCGTTGAAATCGCGAGAGCGCTGTCCAAGAACTCTCGCATTTTGATTATGGATGAACCGACTTCCGCATTGAGTGCCACGGAAGTCGAGACGTTATTTAAAGTCGTCCAGGATCTAAAAAACAAGGGTGTCTCGATTGTTTATATTTCTCACCATTTGGAAGAGGCGCTACAGATTACCGATCATGCCGTTGTTCTCCGCGATGGTGCTATGACAGCTTATGCTCCGCGTTGTGATATCGACCTGCAGTGGATTGTTAGGAATATGGTGGGAGAGAGTTTCGATCTTGGTTCACCGCCCACAGGGTATGAGCAAGGCGCTACCGCGCTCTCCATCCAGAACCTTTACGTCAGCGACGATAAAGTGGCAGATCGTTATGTTGTTGAGGACTTTTCGCTTGATGTGCACGCAGGCGAGATTGTCTGCATTTATGGGTTAATGGGTGCAGGGAGAACTGAGTTATTGGAGTGTGTGGCCGGACGAACCCGGCAATCCAAGGGCGATGTTTTGCTCAACTCAAATGATGTCTCGCATTACAACATTGCGCAGCGAATCGAGAGAGGGTTGGTGTTAGTGCCTGAGGATCGTCAGCGTGATGGATTAGTGCCCACCCTGTCCGTCGGTAGAAATCTGTCGCTAGCCAGTATCCATGCGTTTACTCGCAAGGGGCTTACTTCATCCCGCTTGGAGGCAGAAATGATTAAATCCGCTATCGATAAGGTACACATCAAAACAGACGGTGGAGAGGCTGCCATTGGTTCATTGTCTGGCGGCAACCAGCAGAAAGTGGTCATCGGGAAAATGTTGGCGACTCATCCAGACGTCATCATGCTTGATGAACCAAGCCGTGGCATTGATGTGGGTGCCAAGGCCGAAGTATTCAAGTTATTGAGCCAAGGGGCCCGGCGAGGGTTGGCGGTCGTCTTTACAACGTCTGAAGTAAGTGAGTGCTTGAGTATCCCGCACAGAGTGCTGGTGATGAGCAAAGGGCGGATCTCTGCTGAATTCAAACCGGGGGTAACGAAAGATGAAATTATGGCGGCCTCGGGCGAATCAGTTGCTGCGTGATTATTCAATCGGATAGGTAATGACTATGTCTTATCACAACATGTCTCATGACAATAATAATGCGTTACAGGTTGAAAAAGGCAGTATCGATATCGTCAAGATTTTGCTGGAAGGTCGGGCTTTTTTCGCATTAATCGTGATCATTATTGTCTTTTCCATGCTCTCGCCTGTTTATTTTTCAACAGGTAATTTTTTAACCATGTCTTCGCATGTGGCCGTTTTTGGCTTGCTAGGCATTGGTATGCTGTTTGTCATTCTGACCGGTGGTATCGATCTGTCGGTTGGCTCTACGCTAGCACTTTGCGGGGTGTTCGCAGGTATGTTGCTAGAAGGGGTAGAGATTGAGGCGCTTGATTTGGCCTTCTTCCCTTCAGTATGGGTGGTCGTGGTTCTTACCTGCTTACTGGGCGGGCTAGTGGGGGCTATCAATGGTGTGTTAGTTGCCTATTTTAAAGTACCTGCATTTGTGGCCACCCTAGGTATGTTGTATGTCGCGCGCGGAGCTGCCCTGTTACTAACGGATGGCTTAACGTTTAACCGTTTAAGCGGTGACCCGGCGTTAGGTAATACAGGCTTTGAATGGCTTGGATTTAATAAGCTATTAGGCATTCCGGTAGGCGTTTTGATTCTGTTTAGTGTCGCCATTGTGTGCATGTTGGCCCTGAGTCGTACTCCTTTTGGAAGATGGGTCTACTCAACAGGAGGTAATGCGCGTGCTGCAGAGCTTTCTGGGGTGCCCGTCAATCGCGTTAAGCTCTCTGTCTATATTATTTCGGGGGTGTGCGCCGCGATGGCGGGAATAGTGCTTGCCTCTCAGTTGACATCTGCAGGCCCCACGGCAGGCACTACCTATGAGCTGACAGCGATTGCTGCAGTCGTGATTGGTGGTGCTTCACTAATGGGAGGGCGTGGCACGGTTCGCAATACATTATTGGGTGCTTTTGTGATTGGTTTTTTAGCCGATGGGCTTGTCATTATCGGTGTGTCTGCTTACTGGCAGATGGTATTCACAGGCAGCGTGATTGTCTTTGCTGTGATGCTAAATAATGTCCAATACAGCACTAAAAATAAGTCCCCGAAAAAAGCTGAGATAAAAACAACAGCAAGTAAGCACGAAGGTTCTAGGGCAAGCGTTACTTAATGTAGCACTGCTTAGAAGTATGGCCTGTTAGGGGCTACTTATTAAGAGACTAATAATCATAACGATGAGGTAATGAACATGTTTCCAAAAAGTAAAAAGATGCTTTTTACAGCACTCGCCAGTGTCTCAATGCTCTTTAGTGGCTCCCTGGTTGCTCAGGACAAGGGGCTGATTTCAATTATTGTTAATGATATGTCAAACCCCTATTGGCAAACGGAAGGAACAATAGCCGGGCGGGCAGCAGAAGAGTTGGGCTATACAGCAAGTGTAAGCTCCCATGTGGGTGATACCAACACTGAAAGCAACCAGGTCGATACCGCGATTACCAATGGGGCTAAAGCGATCATTTTGGATCCTGCTAATGCGGACGGTTCCATTGGCGCTGTGCGAAGAGCTGTTGAGGCGGGAATTCCAGTCTTTATTATTAATGCTGAGATTAACCAGCAGGGGTTAGCCAAGGCGCAGTTGGTTTCCAATAATGCCCAGGGAGCCGCGTTAGGCGCACAAGAGTGGGCAATGCAATTGGATGGCGAGGGATCCTATATAGAGTTAAAAGGCCCACCTTCTGATAATAATGCGGCGACACGATCCAATGGCTATGAAACGGTGCTTAGCCAGTACCCCGACCTTACTCTGGCGGCGTCTGATATCGCGAATTGGGATCGGACGGAAGGGCGTAATAAAATGCAGAGCATGCTGCGTTCTCATCCTGATATCAGAGGTGTCATTAGCGGTAACGACGAAATGGCGTTAGGCGCTATTGTTGCCTTGAAACAGGAGGGGCGGCTAGACGATGTATTGGTCGGTGGGTTTGACGGTTCACCCGATGCGGTTGATGCGGTTCGCTCGGGTGAGTTGGCCTATACCGTTCTACAGCCTGTGGCCGTATTTGCAGAAGATGCAGTAAAAATTGCTGATCATTACATCAATACGGGAGAAACGGGGTTGGATAGTGAAAAGCAGCTTTATGACTGTATCCTAATTACGTCGGATAATGTTGATAACTATACCTCTCCTTTTGTTCTAGAAGAGTAAGTGTTAGAAAAATAGGTTTTAGACGAATAAGGATTGGGAAATCTTGCTTAGAAGCCAGCCAGCGTTAACGCTGGCTGGCTTTTTGAATTAGAGGGCGTTTCAGTGATATTTAATTTTGGTTCCATCAATATTGATCATACTTATCACGTTCCCTATTTTGTTCGCCCTGGCGAAACGCTGGAAAGCAATCAATACAGTGTTGGCTTGGGTGGGAAAGGGGTCAATCAATCGCTGGCGATAGCGCGTGCCAAAGGGGCTGTGAGTCACTGGGGGCGAGTGTCATCGATAGATGCTTGGGTGGCCCATGAGCTTGAGTCTGCGGGTGTTGGTGTGAAAGATATCGAATTGACCCCAGAGCCAAGTGGGCATGCGATTATTCAAATTGATTCATGTGGTGAAAACGCTATTCTTTTGTTCTCTGGTGCCAATCATGGTTTTACGCAGGAGAAAATGACGGCTCTTATCGCGCAAACTGCTCCTGGCGACACAATGCTTATTCAGAACGAATGTAACGGGCTTGATCAGCTTATTCCATTAGCTGTGAGCCACGGCTGCAAGGTGATATTTAACCCTGCACCAATGACCTCGAAGGTATCATCACTCCCGCTAGCTCAATGTGAACTGCTTTTTTTTAACCGTACAGAGGCCGCTGCTTTATTAGAGATGCCAGTAGCGTCGAGCGCTGCAGATTTGCTAAGGCGTTGTAAAGAAACGCTTGGCGATGTCGAGGTGGTTCTTACTCTAGGTAGCGAGGGGGCTTGGTATCAGCGCAGCAGTGAGACTCTTTTTCAAGCGGCTTTAAAGGTAAATGCCATCGATACAACGGCCGCAGGTGATACCTTTGTGGGTTACTTCCTTGCCGCTAGGCAAGCTGGCCTAGCGCCCTCACAGTGCTTGCAGCGAGCAACAGCGGCGGCTGCCCTGGCGGTACAAAAGCTCGGTGCTGCCAGTAGCATTCCGATGGTGGAAGAAGTTGATAGGTTGATGTGTCAACAAGACGGGCTATAGATATGGAAATGTCCTTGGACATAATTGATATATCCGCGGTACGTATGTTCAGCCATCCGCTAAATTGATCTAGGTTCCTTCGATCCGCCCAAGCTACTACTCGCCCCCGTGGGCGGGCCCTCCTTAAGACTTTCATGGTATCGGCTCATCTTGTTGAGCCAATGATCATGTTTTCATTATCCATCATTAATCCTGTTCGGTAATCCTCCTAAAATAGCGCTGCTCCTACCTTTAGCTGGCATTCTCATATTCCGCAAGCTTCTTAAATTGGTTGACCATTTTTGCGTAAGGTCTTTCTTTGGCGGATTTTTTCTACGTAAATCTAGGTGGGTTCATGTTTTAATTTAAATACCAGCCTACTAGATGCCAAAAGAATATTTTCTTAAGTGTTTGTTTTATTTGTGATAATCAGGCTGTTTTTTATGAAGCCTAGTGATTTTAAGGCGTGTTAACTAATAATGATTAATATATTATTGATTTTTTAGACTAAAGTTCCGTTTCAATATATTGGAATTATCTTTATCTTCAAATGGTCAACCATTTGGAGGTGGCTAGAATGAGTCAAACAGCTATCGCATCGAGCGCTGGTGTTATCGAGGAGCTTCGGCAGCGGGCTTACAAAATTCGCCGCCACGCTCTGCGAATGGGTGAAGTGCAAGGGCAGGGGTACGTTGGCCAGGCGCTCGGGATTGCCGATGTTTTGGCGGTGTCTTACTTCCATGCCCTGAAGCTGGATCCCAAGAACCCTGATTGGGAAGGACGAGATCGTTTCTTGCTCTCTATCGGGCATTACGCCATCGCCTTATACGCCGCTTTGATCGAGGCTGGTGTTATTAGCGAGGAAGAGATTGAGGATTACGGCAGCGACGACAGCATTCTGCCCATGTCAGGTATGGCCGATTACACGCCGGGCATGGAAATCACCGGTGGTTCGCTAGGGCATGGTTTGGGTATCGGTGTGGGGATGGCGCTGGGCCTTAAGCGCAAGAAGAGTGCCTCACGTATTTTTAATCTGCTTTCAGATGGCGAGCTGAATGAAGGTTCGACCTGGGAAGCTGTCGCCTCTGCAGCCCATTGGAAGCTGGATAACCTGATTGCCATTGTCGATGTCAACGACCAGCAGGCTGACGACAAGTCTTCCACCGTACTCAACTACGAGCCGATCGCTGATAAGTGGATTGCGTTTGGGTGGGAAACCTACCGTGTTGATGGCAATGATCTTGAAGCGCTAGTCAAAGCTTTCGACAGTGCTCTAGCCAGTGACTCTCACAAACCCCGGGTGATTGTCTGCGACACCCTAATGGGCCGCGGCGTGTCCTTCCTCGAAGAACGTGACAAGAACCACTTTATTCGCGTTGATGAGAATGAGTGGAGTGTGGCGCTCAAGCAGCTCGATGACGTTTACGGTGTCCAGTAAGGAGGATATGAAATGAGCGCCAAGAAGAAGCTAAAGACCTCGGCAATGATTGCGTCCATCGCAGGTGATGACCAGCCAACGACCTCCGCGCCCTTTGGGCATGCATTAGTAGAGGCTGCTGCGAAAAATCCCAAGATTGTCGGTATGACGGCAGATCTGGGCAAATATACCGATCTGCATATCTTCGCTCAGGCTTACCCTGATCGCTATTACCAGATGGGCATGGCTGAGCAGCTACTCATTATGGCAGGTGCGGGTATGGCTCGCGAAGGCTTTATCCCTTTCGTGACGACCTATAGCGTTTTCGCCTCACGCCGTGCTTACGACTTTATTTGTTTAGCCATTGCCGAAGAAAAGCTGAACGTCAAAATTGTCTGCGCACTTCCCGGGCTGACCACGGGCTATGGCCCGAGCCATCAGGCTACCGAAGATATCGCTATCTTCCGCGGCATGCCGAACCTAACCATCATTGACCCCTGTGATGCGGTCGATATTGAGCAGTCAGTTCAAGCGATGGTCGATTTTGATGGCCCCGTCTACTTACGCCTACTGCGTGGCAAGGTGCCCCGTGTTTTAGATCGCTTTGAAGGTTACCAGTTCGAGATCGGCAAGGCTAAAAGGCTGCTAGATGGAGAAGATGCCCTAATCATCTCTTCTGGGCTGATGACGATGCGTGCGATTGAGGCTGCCGATGAGCTGAGAGAGAAAGGCACTAACGTGGCGGTTTTACACTGCGCCACAATCAAGCCGCTAGATACCGATACCATTCTGGCGGAGGTTCGTCGCTATCCTGAACGTCCTGTCTTCGTGGCCGAAAACCACTCAATCATTGGTGGTCTGGGCGAAAGCATCGCATCGCTGCTGATGAAAGAGGGTGTATCCGTCAAATTTAATCAGATCGGCCTTCCCGATGAATTTCTGGATGCCGGTGCTTTACCCACTCTGCATGATCGTTACGGTATTTCCACCAAGGAGGTGATCAAATCGCTAAAGCAGCACGTTGCCTGAAGATACTCACTAAATCAAAAAACTAAGACTCCAGTTACGTTTGATAACCGCTATTTCTAACAACAAATATTTAATAGAGAGAAACGTCATGAAAAAAATACTCCTTGCTTCTGCCATTGCCAGCGCCTTTTTCATTAGTGGTAATGCCGCCGCTCAGCAAACCCTACAACTCGCCCACAATGCGGCGGAAGGTAACCCCAAGTGGGATGCTTCAGAACTCTTCGCAGAACTTATAGAAGAAGGGACTAACGGGGAGTTAAGAGTAGATGTTGGCGGTAACGCACAGTATGGCGACGATATGGAAGCCATTACTCAGATGAGAATGGGCACCTTGGCTTTTAGCACCAATAGCCAGGGCGCGACCTCCAGCGTTGTGCCGCAGTTCTCGTTACTGGGGTTGCCGTTTCTGTTCAATTCTCTGCCCAGTGCTTGGGAGGTCATGGACGGCGAAGTCGGTGATGAACTGAAAAATCTTTCGGAAGAAAAGGGACTTGTGCTGCTGGCGCTGTGGGATAACGGCATCCGCCACGTTAGCAACAATGTTCGTCCTGTCGAAACCCCTGAAGATCTAAACGGCCTCAAAATCCGTACTCCACCGGATGAAATGACGGTCAACATCTTTGATGCATTAGGCGCCAACCCAACGCCAATGAATTTCTCTGAGCTCTATATTGCTCTCGAGCAAGGAGTCGTTGACGGTCAGGAAAATCCGTTAATGAATATTTACTCATCCAAGCTTCACGAGGTGCAAGACTATATCTCGTTGACTAGCCACAAGTATGAGTCAACCCCGCTGCTGATGAGCAAAATGGTCTGGGATTCACTTTCACCAGAGCATCAGGATGTGGTTCAGCAAGCGGCCATTGAGGCTGGAGAATTTAATCGTCAGGCCTCTTTAGAAGCCGACGCTGCGCTGAGAAGTGCGATGGAAGAGGCTGGTGTCGTGTTCAATGAAGTGGATCCTGAGCCTTTTATCGGTGCCACCGCATCCGTTTACGATCAGTGGGCAGCAGAGTACCCAGAGCTGGTTGAGATGGTCGTCAATGCGGCTCAGCGCGAGTCGCAATAACGGAAGGGGCTTATCATGACGCTCTCAAAAGAGGGCCGCGGCAGTGAAGTGGGCAGGCCCACTCCACTGTTAGTGAGCTCAAAAAGTTTGATTTATCACACCTTTAAATGGGTATCTATCGTCGCTGTCGTGGCGATCTTCTTGTCGCTATTACTGGGTGTAGTGGTTCGCTATGTGTTCTCTACCAATTTGGGCTGGGTAGCGGAAGTGCCCAACTTGGTTTTTCCCTGGTTAACGATGTGCGCCATCGTCGCCGCTGCCGCAAGAAACGAGCACATTGGGGTCGAGTTGGTCGTCGAAAAGTTGCCAAGGCTACCCAAGAAGCTAGTGGTATTGGCCGTCAACCTAATCGCTACTATCGCTTTTGGCGTGATGGCCGTTCACGGACTAGATGTTGTCGAAATTGCAGGCACTCAACGACTGCCAATTACCCGTATCGGTATGTCCTGGGCTTACTGGTCGGTTGTAGTCGGCTTTATAGGGCTAGCAGTGGTTTCACTCATTAACATCGCGATGGTACTGACCGGTGGAGATTGCTTCTCCAAGCCACAAGTCTCGCATGGGGAGGATAGGATATGACGGCCCAGATGCTTATTGGCTTTACCCTGTTCTTATTAATGGCGATGCCGGTGGGTTACTCGCTAGTGATAAGTGGTTGGGCGGCGCTATCCGTTTTTGGCCCAATGCCGTCGAGTATGGCGGTTATGAAGATCTTTCAACCAACGCAAAGCTTCCCGCTGCTGGCGATACCCTTCTTTATTCTATCCGGTGGCTTGATGATGTCAGGCAAGTTGGGGCAGAAGTTGGTGAGTTTAGCCTCTATGCTGGTGGGTAAATATCACGGTGGTCTTGGTCAGGTGACGGTCGTCGGTTCCACTGTGTTTGGTGGTGTTTCCGGATCCGCCGTCGCAGAGGCTTCGGCGCTCGGCTCGATGCTCATACCCTGGCAAAAAAGGGAAGGGTACCCTGGCGCTTTTGGGGCGGCAGTGACCTCGGCGTCATCGGTGATTGCTGGCTTGATGCCGCCTTCTATCCCGCTCATTTTGTTTGCTACCGTCTCGAATACCTCCATTGCGTCACTGTTTGTTGCAGCCGTGATTCCGGCATTGATGCTCGCAGCTGGCATGATGATGGTTTGCTATTTCGTTGGTAAACGACGTGGGTTCCCACGCTTAACGCTAAAGCACACCCGTGCCGAAGTAAGAAACACCTTGTTTACTGCTCTGCCAGCGCTGCTGATGCCGGTATTTATTGTTGTGTTGCTGCGCGCTGGTATTGCTACACCCACTGAAGTCAGTGTTATCGCTGTTGCCTATGCCCTGGTGGTTAGCAGTGTTATTTACCGTGACCTGACGGCTGAACGAGTCATGAGCGCATTGGTAAATACTGTGATTACCACAGGCATTGTGATGTTGATTATTGCGGCGGCCAACATCATTGCCTATATCCTAACCTCGGGTGGTGTCCCGCAGGCCGTCGCCCAATGGGCCGTGGAGTATCTAAAACACCCTATCTTAATCATTTTGGCGATCAACGTACTGATGCTCGTTATCGGTATGTTCCTTGATCTGCCAGCGGCCATCCTACTGCTGGGGCCAACACTAGTCTCTATTGCCAACGCGATCGGGCTGGATCTTGTGCAGCTCGGGATCATTATGTGTGTGAATCTCAGCATTGGGCTCTTTTCTCCTCCCATTGGCACGACGCTGTTTGTTTCCTCAGCCATTGCGCGCGAGCGAATTGGTGCTGTGGTTAAAGAGTTGGGGCCCTTCTATCTAGTGGCCATTATCGTGCTACTGCTGGTGTCTTTCGTGCCAGCTCTGATTATTTACTGAGGTGGTTATGCAAACTGTTGCATTTGCAGGGCTGGGCGCCATGGGGTGGCCTATGGCAACCCAGCTGAAAGAAGGTGGTTTTCAGGTGTTGGGCATGGATGCGGTTGAACAAACGGAAACGGCTTTCAACGGACAGGTGACGTTATCCGAGCAAAAGCATCTCGGGCTGGCCCAGTGTGAAGTGCTTTTTATCATGGTGGTGAATGCCAGTCAGGTGCGTTCCGTCTTGTTCGATAGCAAAAGCATCGAGCAGCTCGGCCATGGTGCCTGCATTGTGCAGATGTCCACCATTGCCCCCGACGATGCGGCAGCCATCGCAAAAGATGTCGCGGCGGTTAGGCCCGATCTACACTTCATCGATGCCCCTGTCTCAGGTGGTGTAGTGGGTGCTCAGTTGGGTGAGCTCACTATTATGGCGGCGGGCACTCAAGAGGCTTTATCGAAATGCCGTCAAGCGTTTGACGTGTTGAGCAAAGTTGTCTTTGAAGCTGGGGAGCAGCCGGGGCAGGGCGCGGCGATGAAGGTGGTCAATCAGTTGCTGTGCGGCGTACACATTGCGGCGGCTGCAGAAGCGCTGGCGCTGGCCGAGAAGAGCGGTATTGATGCCTCAACCATGCTGACGCTGTTACAGGGCTCGTCAGCTTCCAGTTGGATGCTGAAGGATCGTGGCCCTCGGATGATCGCTGAGCCCAATGTTATTACCAGTGCGATCGATATCTTCTGCAAAGACATGGGCATTGTCTGCGACTCAGCCAAGACCTCTAAGGCATTTACGCCACTGGCAGAAACCGCGCGTCAGCTATTTGTTTCCAGCGCTGAGCGAGGAGAGGGCAAGTTAGATGATAGCCAGCTGATTCGTACTTACCGACTGCTTAATGGAACGGCCTAAGGGGACACAATGCCCAGCTTTATATCTGTCAGTACCGCGGCTTACGACGGCTATAATTTCGATGTAATTCTGCCATCGCTAGCGCGGTGTGGCATAAGGAATGTGGAGTTTGCCTTTATTGATGGCTATGTAGAGGCCTTCACCGACAGCGATTTTACGGATGCTTTCGCAGCTGAGCTTAAAAGTGAAATGCAGCGCCATGGCCAGCAGTGCCGGTATTTTTCTGGTCATATTGATTTGGGCATTGAGAACGCAGCTGCCAGGCTTGAAGCACGCTGTCGTTTTGCTGCGTCTTTAGGGGCCTCCTATTTAATTACTAACGCCGCCACGCGTGCGCGCGCAGAGGTCTTCTTTGCACAGGCCGATACCCTGGCTGCGATTGCTCACCACTATGGTGTGCGCATTCTGCTGGAGAATCCCGGCAACGGCGTTTCCAACTTACTCGACCATGCCAGTGACGCGCCGGGCTTGCTTAAACAGCTGGACGCTCAGGCCTTCGGTATTAATTACGATATCGGCAATCTGTTAGCTCACTGCCCTGCTAGAGAACCGCTTGAAGATGCACGTGCGGCAATGAATATTGCCGACCATTTTCATCTTAAACCCTGTGTGCGCCGCGAGGATGGTATCGATTTTGTTCCATTGGGAGCAGGGGATGTGAATGACACTGCGCTAGCGGCGGAGCTCCTTCGCAAGAATAAGCCGTTTTCACTTGAGCTTCCATTCCGCCTTCATCGTGATGCCAATGCTCAACCTTGGCGCGATGAGCAACCACTGCCACTCGATGTCATCGAGTGGCGCATTTCCCGCTCTCTTATGGAGCTGGAGCCTCTTGACAAACAATTTACTACAAATCAATAAAAGGAGAACGTTATGCTACTTAAAGACAAGGTTTGTATCGTCACAGGAGCCGCAGGTGAGAAAGGCATTGGCTTGAGAACAGCGAAGCTCTTCTATGAGCACGGAGCTTCAATCGTCATTTCCGATATCAATCAGCAGGCTTGCGATCAGGTGCGCAGCGAGTTTGACCCTGAGCGCTCGCTAGTAGTGGTTGGAAACGTAGCGAACCGTGATGATTGCTTCAATTTAGCGGAGGCAGTCACAGATAAATTTGGCCACATTGATGTGCTTATCAATAACGCAGGTATTACCCAGCCGGTGAAATTCGAAGAGATTTTACCTGAAGATTATGATCGTATTCTGGATGTGAACCTGCGGGGCATGCTCTATATGTCGCAGGCTGTTGTACCTCATATGAAAGCGGCTAAGTCGGGCTCAATTATCAACACTTCTTCGGTGTCTGCGCAGCGGGGCGGCGGTATCTTCGGCGGCCCGCACTATAGTGCTGCCAAGGCGGGCATGTTAGGGCTGAGCAAGGCCATGGCACGTGAGCTTGGTGCTTTTGGTATTCGCATCAACTCCGTTACGCCGGGATTAATCGCTACTGATATTACCGCTGGCAAGCTGGACGACCAGATGAAAGCCAAAATTTTAGAGGACATCCCGCTGGCACGAATGGGCACTCCTGAAGATGTCGCCAAGTCCTTCCTGTTCTTGGCAAGCGACCTTTCCAGTTACATTACAGGGGCCACCCTGGATGTTAACGGCGGTATGCACATTCACTGATTATGCTAAGCTGCCTCTGTACTAACCATGGGGGTATAGGGGTGGCGCTTGGATGATGTTATGAGTCAGATCGATCCGAACCTTTTGGATAGACTTAAGGAGTTTGTGTCGGTCTCCGAACTATCTAAAGATGGCCGATTAAAGCTTCCGGCAGAAAGAGCACTGTGTGAGCATTTTGATATGCATCGCTCGTCAGTGAGAAATGTGCTTTCCCTATTGCAAAGCCTTGGGTTCATTGAACGCAAGCAGGGCAGCGGCACCTTTCTTAAAATGCCGGAGCCTATTTTTATCCAGCTCTATTTTGAGCTGGCGCTTAAGCTCAACTATATCTCAGTCGATCATCTTGAAACTGCGAGAGAGATGTTTGAAAAAGAGATTGTACAGGCGGCGGCAGTGAACCATCAGTCTCTTGAACTGAAAAAGCTTGAGCTGCTGTGTGAAAAGATCGTTACGTCATCAGATGTTCTTGAGGGCATTCAAGCAGACTATGAGTTTCATGAACTGTTGGCCATTATGGCCAAAAACCCTGCCGTATTGATTATTTTCCAAGGGTTATCATCGGTACTGAAAAAGGTGCTTCACCAGCGCAGGATTTTGGCGCGACAGTCTAGAGAAGCCCAAAAGAAAACTAATGAGACGCATATTGCGATTGTCGCTGCTGTCAAAACCCGTGACCGAGAACTGGCACGCCAAGCAATGCATGACCACTTCGAGACATGGAATCAGCAGACGATGCGTAGCTTCCCGAAAGTAGAGGGTTCGGGCATTTTTGCCGAATAAGAGCTGTGTTTAGGCGTTAAAAGCCTATGAATAAGGCTCCGGGAAAACCAAAGGCTGCCCACAGTTTAAGTGTGCTCAAAGGTTCGGTAGTTATCTATATTAGCCTTCAAATCCTTGTATGGTTTTTCAGTAGGTCAGTGTTAATTTCGACATACTCCAGGAAACCTTCTCTTTTCCGGACTATTCCCGATGGCTCCGGCCTCTCATCGATAGGAACGGCAGTGACCAAGTCAGTAGTGGTACTTATTGAGCGTCTGATTGAAGGCCTGAATATCAACAGCCTCTAATAGTGATAAACTGACCATGACGCTTAGCAGGATAAGTACCCCGGCGCTTAGCCAGAGGCTGATTATTGGAGGACCGTTTGAAGGGCTACCGTTTCAGTGCAGAGAATGCAAAGTCGCTCGCGATTTCGCTTAGTGTAGGCGCCGTGGGCGGCATGCTTTTTCAACTCTCTGGATTACCCCTTGCCTGGATGCTAGGCCCACTGATTGCCAATCTATTGGCCTCTGCAAAGGGCGTTAATGTTAGTGTGCCTGAACCGTTACGGAATGTTTTTTTAGCAGTAATGGGCATCGTATTAGGCAGCCAAGTGACCCCGCAATTGGCGCAACGCGTGCTCGATTGGCCTGTTTCAGCAGCGCTACTGCTGCTAGGCGTGGCAGCCTCCACGGCTGTAGCCGCCGCCTGGTATCGGCGCTGCGGATTTGACCCGGTTAGCGCGTGGTTTGGTGCCTCCCCCGGCGCCATGGAGTTATAGTCAAATCTGGTGGATGGCAGTCAGGCGGCAGTCCTGTCTGATTGATCGGTTACCTGCTCCCCATCCTGAAACCGGACGTTGTTCAC
>NZ_JBNNIW010000024.1:0-63059 GCF_050269715.1 Halomonas sp. NPDC076908
TTTGTCGCTCGGCCTTGGCGAATTTCCTCGCACGTCTTTGAGTCGGAGTGAGCTTTTTCTTAACCTTTGCCATGTCTGACCATTCTGGTGCTAACAGGTATTAGACTGCCCATCCTATGATTGGACAATCGTGCTGGCACTTTTTTCCGGCAAATGCAGCCTGCCAGATTCTCCCAAGCCTATGATTCTTACAACTATTAATTTAAATTTGGCAGTATAGCCAAAATTCGCGCTCCTGCTGCATTTCCCGGCATGACCGCTTTGGATCGAAAGCGGCCATCAACAGCTCAAAAACCCTTTTATGCACGCTCTTACCCCACCACCTACTCCCTCAAACTCTGCTTAGCTTCAAAACTACCAAATCTGGCTTATCCGTGTCATTAGAAAATAGTCACGTATCTAGCGCTTTTCTTCGCTTTGCCTCCTTGGGTTGAACGCGGAAAGCTTGGCAGCATTCACGTTGCTGTAGATGCTTTGCTTATACCACCGGCTGGGCTCTTAACCCTTAGGCATTGGCCGACATTGGCTCATGGGCTGCCGTTGCATGATAAAAACCATATTGCGTCGCACAATCAGCGTTGCTATTAAATAATAGTAAGCGCAAAGATTGATTAATAACCGCCAAAGCAAGTGCTCCTACTACTCTGCTTAAAGCGAGAACCTGACAAATGAGCCAGCGAATCCTGATCCTGCTGGGCCACCCCGATACCAGTAAGGCGCACCTGTGTCACTCTTTCGCGGATCACTATAGCGAAGGCGCCCAGGCCAGCGGCCACGAGGTTCGCCTGATTAACATCTCCTCTCTGGAATTCCCGCTACTGCGCAGCCAGCAGGAGTGGCAAACGACTCCTCTGCCCACTTCACTAACAGCAGCGCAAGAGTCCATCGGTTGGTGTCAGCACTTGGTGCTTATCTTTCCACTGTGGCTTGGCGACATGCCAGCTCTTGTCAAAGCGTTTTTAGAACAAGTGCTGCGACCGGGCTTCGCCTTCGCGCACGTGGAAGGCCACCCACTGGGGAAAAAGGGTCTGACTGAACGCACAGCGCGAGTCGTGGTGACCATGGGCATGCCAGCGGTGATCTATCGACATCTTTATCGAGCGCACAGCATCAAATCATTGGAGCGCAATGTCCTTGGCTTTGTCGGCTTCTCTTCAGTGCGTGAGACTCTGATCGGAGGTGTAGAGACAATGAGCGAGCAAAAACGCAACGAATGGTTTCGCAAGCTGCATAAGTTAGGAAAAGAAGCCAAGTGAAGCTAACAGCGGCCAACCAGTAGATGACGGTAATGCATGACGCAGTTGTTGAACTTGCGGCCGAGGCAAGGCAACTAGACAAAATGCTATCTATAGCCCCTTTTCTCCCTTTAGCCTCCCCACACCGAACGCGGTAAGCTTTACAGTACTCTCGTTGCTGAAGATACTTTCCCCATGCATACCCACTGGATTCTTGGCCCTGGTGCCATTGGCCGCCTATTGGCGCACTCCCTAACCCCGTTTGTTGATGTGGCGGTGATTGGCCGCCGTGTATTGCCTTCGCGACAGTTGCTAACCACGCCGGAGGGCGAAGTGCGTGCGCAGCACTTAACCTCACTTACCGCTGAGCAGTTGGCGGCTGATGCGCCGGTGCCGCCCGCCTTTGTGCATATCACTACCAAAGCGATGGCGGCTGAGACCGCGCTTGAAAGCCTTATCAGCATTATTGCGCCCTCCACTCCGCTGGTGCTTTGGCAGAACGGTTTTTATGCCCAGCCGCTCATTACCCAAACCTGGCCTGGGCCGGTGCTTTGCGCCACTACTACTGAAGGCGCTTACTTAACCGGTGATGATGGTGTGGTTCATGCGGGGCGTGGGCATACCTATGTTGGCGATTTGAATAATCAGCACAGCAAGCTGGCGGAAACACTGGCGAAGACATTAACCCAGGCGGGCCTTGCCGCTAGAGCAGTGGATGATATTCGCCAACGGTTGTGGCAGAAGCTAGCGGTTAACGCAGCGATTAACCCGTTGGTGGCGCTGCATGGTGTGCGTAATGGTGAATTGCGCGGTGAAGCTTATGCGGGCCGTGTGGTGGCTGTGGTAAAGGAAGTGGCAACGATTATGTTTGCCTTGGGTATTCAGCCACCCAATAACGGACAGAATGAGGAGGCGTGGCTGGAGCTGGTGTGGCAGGTGGTTGAGAAAACCGCAAGCAATAAAGCGTCTATGCTGCAGGATGTGGAGGCTAAGCGACCCACTGAACGCGGGGCTATTTTAGGGCCGTTGATTGAGAGTGCCAGGCGGCATGGGGTGGGGTGTGAGGTGTTGCAGGGGCTGGATGATGAGTTAGCGGTGCTAGAGGCTAGTTTTTAGGCCTATTCTGAGGCAGCTTCGCTGCCCTTTCGCGCGCTAAAGCGCCCTCCTACAATGGGTATCAATCATTGTGGGATATTAAGGTACTGCCCCAGATATACTGTTAACCGTTATCTAGAGAGGGTGGTCGTTTGTTTGAATTGAGTTTCGTGCGTGAAACCTGAGGCAGCTTCGCTGCCCTTTCGCGCGCTGAAGCGCCCCCCTACAATGGGTATCAATCATTGTGGGATATTAGGGTACTGCCCCAGATACACTGTTAACCGTTATCTAGAGAGTGGCCGTTTGTGTGGATTGAGTTTCGTGCGTGAAACCTGGGGCAGCTTCGCTGCCCTTTCGCGCGCTGAAGCGCCCTCCTACAATGGGTATCAATCATTGTGGGATATTAGGGTACTGCCCCAGATACACTGTTAACCGTTATCTAGAGAGTGGCCGTTTGTTTGGATTGAGTTTCGTGCGTGAAACCTGGGGCAGCTTCGCTGCCCTTTCGCGCGTTGAAGCGCCCTCCTGCAATGGGTATCAATCATTGTGGGATATTAGGGTACTGCCCCAGATACACTGTTAACCGTTATCTAGAGAGGGTGGTCGTTTGTTTGGATTGAGTTTCGTGCGTGAAACCTGAGGCAGCTTCGCTGCCCTTTCGCGCGCTAAAGCGCCCTCCTACAATGGGTATCAATCATTGCGGGATATTAAGGTACTGCCCCAGATATACTGTTAACCGTTATCTAGAGAGGGTGGTCGTTTGTTTGGATTGAGTTTCGTGCGTGAAACCTGGGGCAGCTTCGCTGCCCTTTCGCGCGTTGAAGCGCCCTCCTGCAATAATTTATTAGCCATTTTGAGTGGTGTATCGTGTATTTCTATTAAGTAACCGGGATCATCACTACCTTGCGGTAAGTGGGTCGCTCGGCTAGCTGCTCTGTCCAGAGCTGTAGGTGTGGGCGAGGTTGCCAAGTTAGGCCGCTGTTGAGCATGTTGTAGACAAACGGCGCGATGGCGATATCGCCCAAGCCAAACGCATCACCGGAAAACCAGGTCTGATTTGCCAGGGCGTTATCCATTAATGCAAATAGTGCTTCGCTCTCTTTAATCGCGGCTTCGATAGCGGCGTGATCGCGTTTTTCGGGCGGCGTTCTTACATAACCCATCAATATTTTGCGATGGCTTGGGGTAAGCGTGCTGTTGGCCCACTCCATCCACTTTTCCATCTGGGCGCGCTTGGCGGGCTCTTCAATCCATAGCTTGCTCTGGCCATATTGGGCGGCTAAGTAGCGAATAATGGCGTTGGATTCCCACAGTACGCTATTGGTGGCGTCGTCTTTGAGTAGTGGTACCAGACCGGTGGGGTTCATGGCGAGGTATTCCGGGGTGTTATTTACCCCGTGCTCAAGACCGGCCTGGATTTGCTCAAAAGGCAGTTCCAGCTCTTCGAGTACCCACAGCACTTTTTTGACGTTGGTGGAGTTATTGCGGCCCCAAAGCGTAATCATAGTGGTCCTTTATTGTTTGAGCATAGTAAATAAGCTGAATTTGCCGTGGATGAAGGTAGGTGGCAAGGAGGTACTTGAGTGGCATTGCCGGGGCGGCTTCGCCGCCCTTCCGCGGGTGCCTCGTGTTGCTCGTTCCTCGCAACACTCGTTACCACGCGCTACAACACCTCTCCCCCCTCACACATTACCCTTCAAACCTCACTACTCATCCTCACTCTTTATCTTGATAAAACTGCATCAGGCTTGAGAAGTCGAGTTTGCCGTTGCCCTTGGCTTTGTGAAGGGTGAATAGCGAGCGGGCGGCGGAGCCCATGGGGATCGCTGATGCGCTTTGTTGGCTGACATCCATGGCCAGCCCTAGGTCTTTGATCATTAGATCTACCTGGAAGCCACCTTGGTAATTTTTAGACGCGGGTGCGTTTTCCATTACCCCTGGGTAAGGGTTATAAACATTTAGTGCCCAGTTGCCACCGGAGCTCTGCTTCATAATTTCTGAAAGCACCGCTGGGTCTAGGCCGTTTTTAACGCCCATATTAATCGCTTCACAGGTGCCCGCCATCAAGATAGATAGCAGCATGTTATTGCACACTTTGGCCACCTGCCCTGCGCCATGGTCACCGGCGTGGAAGATATTTTTGCCCATTACCTCCAGCACTGGCATGGCCTGTTCGAACTGGGCATCAGAGCCGCCGACGATAAAGGTTAGCGTGCCCGCTTGAGCGCCGCCTACTCCGCCAGAAACCGGTGCATCGACAAAGCCAATGCCTAACATCTCGCCTTCAGCAGCCACGCTACGGGCGGTGTCAGCATCGATGGTGGAGCAGTCGATGACCAGCGCGCTCTGCTTGATGACTTCGAACAGCGGCGTATCGCCCTCTACATACAGCCCGCGCACGTGCTTGCCTGCAGGTAGCATGGAGATCACAAAATCTGCACCGGTGGCGGCCTCTTGAGCCGAAAAAGCCACTTCGCAGCCGTTGGCTTTGGCGGTCTCCAGTGCGTCTTCAGTAAGATCAAAGGCGCGCACGTTGAAGCCTGCTTTTGCGAGGTTGGCAGCCATCGGGCCACCCATATTGCCTAAACCGATAAACGCGACAGTTGTCATTTCTTTTGTCCTTATTATTTGTTTATGAAGATTAAATCTTGGTCTGCTTATTAGCCTAGATCAGCAAGAGGGTTCTTATCCCACGGAGAGGCTAACAGTTCATCAATAAAGTGTTGTTCCACAGAGGCCACCTCCGGGTAAGTCCACGTCGGTTGGCCGTCTTTATCGACCAGCAGCGCACGCACACCTTCGGGGAACTCTCGATGGCGGCAGCACTGTACCGAAAGCGCCATCTCGGATTGGAACACCTCCGCCAATGACATGTGCTTGGCGCGTTTTAGCTGTTCATCGATTAGTCTGACGGACACCGGGCTGCCATGAGCCAGCGTTTGCTGTGCTTTGCTGAACCATTTATTGTCACTTTCGACCGCTGCAACGGCCTCGATAATTTGCTCAACGCTGTCGTGATCCATCAGCTCGCGAATCAGCGGTGAATGCTGGTAAACCGGCGCATCCAGCTCGGCAAATACCGGCTGCGATGTCTGTTCAAGCTCACGCATAATGCGATTAACCACACCGTGGGCGTCGGTATTTTCGCCTTTCCCCCAATGAGCATCAGTTAATTGCTGCACCAAGGTATCACGATGGTGGCTTGCAATACTGCGGTCGGCCAGGCCAAGGTGAACGGCATCCGGTGCGTTTATTTGGCAGCCGGTCATGGCCAAAAAGCGCCCGATACCGTTAGAGAGCCGATTCAAAAACCAGCTGGCGCCCACATCCGGGTAAAGGCCAATGGTGACCTCTGGCATGGCTAAGCGAGAGGTTTCCGTGACCACCCGGTGGCTGCTGGCACTTAACAGCCCCATACCGCCGCCCATCACAATGCCGTTGCCCCAGCAGATCACTGGTTTGGGGTAGGTATGGAGTAGATAATCGAGCCGGTACTCGGTCTCAAAAAAGCGTTCAGGAAAGCTGGGGTCGCCCTGGCCGGTAATCGCTTTATAGAGGTTGACAACATCTCCGCCAGCACAAAACGCTTTCTCTCCCGCGCTATCCAGCAGTATCGCCACGACTCGCTCGTCGGTCGCCCAGACGTTTAAACGCGGCAACATCTCTTCGCACATCTCAAGCGTTAGCGCATTAAGCGAGCGCTCGGCGTTGAGCTTGATCTCTGCAATTACGTGGCCATCGCCGGTAGGGTGTTCGGTAAACAGTACGCTACTCATTAGCATTCCTTATCCGAAGATCATATTCACTATCCGCTACAGCTCGGTGGCCCCTTCAGCCAGCACCCGGCGGGAGATGATCAGGCGCATGATTTCATTGGTGCCTTCTAGAATCCGGTGTACCCGGGTATCGCGCACGTAGCGCTCCATGGGGTACTCCTTGATATAGCCGTTTCCACCATATAGCTGAAGCGCTTCGTCGCATACTTTGAAGCCCACATCGGTAGCAAAACGCTTGGCCATGGCACAGTAGGTAGTGGCGTCGGCGTGGCCTGCATCCAGTTTAGCGGCGGCCATACGCACCAATTGTCGTGCGGCAACCAGCTCGGTGACCATATCGGCTAAGCGGAACTGCAGCGCCTGAAATTCGGCTAGGCGCTTACCAAACTGCTTGCGCTCAAGCATGTACTCTCGCGCTTTGTTGATCGCCTGCTGAGCGGTACCAATTGAGCAGGTGGCAATGTTGATACGGCCGCCGTCTAGGCCCTTCATGGCGATCTTGAATCCTTCGCCTTCGTTGCCAAGCAGGTGATTGGCAGGCACCCGCACATTTTCAAAGGTGATCATGCGGGTCGGTTGGCTGTTCCAGCCCATCTTCTCCTCTTTGCGACCGTAGCTGACGCCTTCACTGTGAGCATCGACTGCAAATGCGGAAACGCCTTTGGCGCCCTCGCCACCGGTACGCGCCATCACCACTAGGAAGTCAGTGCTCCCCGCGCCAGAGATAAACATTTTGCTGCCGTTCAGCACGTAATGGTCGCCATCGCGTTTGGCGGTGGTTTTCAGCGAAGCAGCATCTGAACCGGAGTTGGGTTCGGTTAAACAGTAAGAGCCCAGCAGCTCGCCCGTTGCTAGCTTTTCGCCCCACTGCTCTACTGCTTCCGGGGTACCGAAATCCGCCAGCATCCAGGTAACCATATTGTGAATGGTGAGATAGGCCGTCGTAGAGGTGCAGCCCATGGAGAGCTGCTCAAAGATGATGCTGGCATCCAGTCGCGAAAGGCCTAACCCGCCGACGTTTTCGGGCGCATAGAGTGAACAGAAGCCGAGCTCGCCCGCTTTACGAATCACATCAACCGGAAAGAACGAGGTTTGATCCCATTCGGCGGCGTGAGGCTCTAGCTCGTTTTGGGCAAACGCCCGCGCCATATCGGCAAAAGCGACCTGGTCTTCATTAAGCTCAAAATTCATGGCGTATCTCCGCGAATGCGCATGCGCACTGCTGTTGTCGTTATAATTGACGTTAACGTTAACTTATCCATTTACCCGACGACAAGCAACCTGCCAGCGCTTGCGACCTTAGGTGTAGGCGCTCAAAGTCTGAATAGAAAAAAGGGCGCCAAACGGCGCCCAACAGTAAGGATCAATAAGTACGGGACAGAAAGCGTGTTAAGGGTAGCAAACGTGCTACTTAAAGTTTTTGCGGTACATCTTGTCCAGCTCGCCAATAATCCCGCTGCGAAAACTCAGTACACACACCACAAAGATAATCCCCAAAATCACGCTAACCCAGTTGCCCAGCGGTGACTGCGCCAGCAGGTGCTGAAGGCTGACCACAATCCCAGCGCCCATTAAAGGACCAAGCAAAGTACCTACACCACCAAGCAAGGTCATCAGAATCACCTCGCCGGACATATGCCAGTGAGCGTCGGTTAGCGAGGCCAGCTGGAAGACCACGGTTTTGGTGGAACCGGCAAGACCAGCCAAGCCCGCTGAAATCACAAAGGCCACTAACTTGTAGGCATCAGTGTTGTAGCCCAGCGAGACTGCGCGGGGCTCGTTTTCACGAATCGCCTTCAGCACCTGGCCAAACGGTGAATGCACCGTGCGCTGAATAAGCGCGAAGCCAAATAGGAAGATAGCGAAAACAAAGTAGTACATTGTCATATTGCTGCGCAGGCTGATCAGTCCAAACAGCTCACCGCGAGGCACGCCGTGTAGGCCATCTTCCCCACCGGTAAATGGCGCCTGCACAAACATGAAGTACACCAGTTGGGCGATCGCCAGGGTCACCATGGCGAAATAGATGCCTTGGCGGCGAATGGAAAGCACCCCAAACACAACCCCCAACAGCGTCGCTAACAGGGTACCGGCAATAATGCCCAACTCTGGGGTTAACACTGGGTAGCTTGCCAAGAGGTAGCCGGTAACGTAGCCACCGGTGGCGAGAAACGCCGCATGGCCAAAAGAAAGCAGCCCTGCATAGCCAAGCAGTAAGTTAAACGCGCAAGCAAACAGTGCAAAGCAGAGCACTTTCATTAAGAACACGGGATAGGCGACGAACGGCGCCACCAGCCCGACGACAATCAGCGCCAAATAGAACATATTACGCCGAAATCTTGCACGCTTCTGGCGTTCAAGCACCGCCGTTGGCGCCGCAATCAAAGTAGATTCTGTCATGGTTATGCCTCCTTACCGAACAGCCCTGCGGGGCGCAACATGAGCACAAGGATCATGACGAGAAAGATCACGGTATTGGAAGCTTCCGGGTAATACACCTTGGTCAAGCCTTCGATGATACCCATCGACAGGCCGGTGATAATGGCGCCCATAATCGATCCCATCCCACCAATGACCACCACCGCAAATACCACAATCAGCAGGCTGGAACCCATGGTCGGCGATACTGGATAAAGCGGTGCAGCCAATACGCCAGCGAAGGCAGCCAAGCCAACACCAAAGCCATAGGTAAGCGTGATAAGCAGCGGCACATTAACGCCGAAGGCCTGCATTAATTGCGAGTTTTCTGTGCCCGCTCGCAGGTAAGCCCCTAAGCGGGTGCGTTCGATCATAAACCAGGTAAACAGACACATCGTCAGGGCTGCGACCAGCACCCAAGCACGATAGGTAGGCAAGAACATAAAGCCTAGATTCAAACCACCCTGGAGAATTTCAGGTGTTGCATAGCGCGCGCCGGAAACGCCAAAGAAGTTAACCAGCGTGCCTTCAAAAATTAGAGCTAAACCAAAGGTCAGCAGTAACCCATACAGGTGATCCAAATGGGCGATACGGCGGAGTAAAAAGCGTTCAAGCAGAACACCAAAGGCACCGACCACCAGTGGCACCAATACCAGCGCCAGCCAGTAATTAATACCTAGATAACGAAAGCCTAACAGCGCGGCGAAGGCCCCCAGCATGTATTGCGCCCCGTGGGCAAAGTTGACGATCTTCAACAGGCCGAAGATGACCGCCAGGCCCAGGCTAAGCAGTGCGTAAAAGGCGCCATTCACCAGGCCCAGCGTTAGCTGCCCCATGAAGACGGCCAATGGCACGCCGAATATCATCGTCATAACGCGACTCTCCTCGCCGTCAAGCAGTTGGCGGCAAATTGCCGCCAACCGGTTCTATCCTTCACTTACATTTATTTCAGGCTTAAGCAATGCCTTAAAATTAGTTCTGGACCAGTTTGCACTGGCTTTCAGACAGCGGACGGTAGGCTTCTTCGGCGGAAATGGTGCTGAGGATTTCGTAAAGATCCCACTCGCCGGTGGACTCTTCTGGCGTTTTCACCTGAGCTAGGTACATATCGTGAATCATGCGGCCATCTTCACGGATGCTGCCGTTACGGGCGAAGAAGTCTTCAATCGGCATTTCGGCCATTTGTGCACGTACCGTTTCAGGGTCGTCGGTGCCAGCCTCCTCAACGGCTTTTAGATAGTGCATCGTGCTAGAGTAAATACCTGCTTGTACCATGGTGGGCATACGACCTACTTCGTCGTAGTAGCGCTGCGCCCACTCGCGGGACTGCTCATCCATATCCCAGTACCAGCCAGTCGTGAGCAATAGCCCTTGAGTTGCTTCTAAACCGAGTGCGTGTACATCATTCAAGAAAATCAACAAGCCTGCTAACTGCTGGCCAGATTGCGTCAAGCCAAACTGACTGGCCGTGGTAATCGCATTGACGGTGTCAGCGCCGGCGTTAGCTAGGCCAACAATTTTGGCACCCGACCCCTGGGCTTGAAGAATATAGGAGGAGAAATCACTGGTCGGAAACGGATGGCGAACACCGCCGACGATTTCGCCGCCGCTCTCCTCCACCACTTTTGTTACGTCAGCTTCAAGCGCATGGCCAAAGGCATAGTCAGCGGTCAACATAAACCAGCTGTCGCCGCCCTGCTCAACGACCGCTTTTGCGGTGCCGTTTGCCAGCGGGTAAGTGTCATACACCCAATGAATGTGATTGGGTGTACAGTGCTCATTGGTCACACTAGACGCCGCAGAACCCGACACAATACCCAGGCCATTGTTCTCTTCTAGCACACGGGTGACCGCAATGGTCACGGAAGAGGCGACTAAGCCTGCCACCATGTCCACGTTGCGCTGATCGATCCACTCGCGCACGGTGTTCGCACCTACGTCGGCGCTGTTACGGTCATCCGCGCTAAACACAACAATCGGGGAGCCATTTACGCTACCGCCAAAGTCGGCAACGGCCATTTCTAGTGCGGTTTGACCGCCTGGGCCAGCCAGGTCGCGATAAGTACCCGACATATCCGCCAGATAACCTATGCGTATTTCACCGTCGCTTATATCAGCTTGGGCGGTGGAAATAGCAAAACTAGAGGCAGCTGCCACGGCGATACTAGCGGCCAGCGTTTTCTTCATAAAGGTCATGTTCGTCTCCTGGCCCTTGTGGGCCCTTATTGTTGTGTAGCTGTTGTGTAACGACGTACTTGGTAGCGATTAATTTATTGATTTTGTGAGCATCGAAGCGTTGGCGCAAAGAGCGTTTAATAAGTAGCGCTTAATAGTTAATGAGTAACAGGTAGTGAGTAATAGAGAGTGCGTTATACCCCTAGCATTGAGTTGAGGTGTTCCCGGCGCGATGGCAGCTGCGCGGCGCTGATTTCTTCGACAATCTGGCCGTGATCCATCACAAAGTGACGGTCTGCCAGCGGTGCCGCAAAGCGGAAATTCTGCTCTACAAGCACAATGGTCATACCGCGATCTTTTAGCTGAACCAACACCTCTGCCAACTTCTGCACGATGACTGGGGCTAGCCCTTCGGTAATTTCATCGAGCAGCAGCATGCGCGCTCCGGTGCGTAAAATACGCGCCATGGCTAGCATCTGCTGTTCGCCGCCGGAAAGCCGCGTTCCTTGGCTTTTACGCCGTTCATAAAGGTTAGGAAACATGGCGTAAATTTCATCCAGGCTCATGCCACCCGACGAAACGGTGGGGGGCAGCAGTAGATTTTCCTGCACATCCAAGCTGGCAAAAATGCCACGCTCTTCCGGGCAATAGCCAATACCCAGACGAGGAATATGGTGCGCCTTCATCTGCAGCGTTTCGTTGCCATTAATCACAATAGAGCCGGTACGCCGCCCTACCATGTTCATAATTGATTTTAAGGTGGTGCTACGGCCAGCGCCGTTGCGGCCTAGCAACGTGACCAGTTCGCCGCGTTTTACATCAAAATTTACCCCATGCAGGATGTGCGATTCGCCGTAATAAGCGTGCAGATCCTTGACGCGTAACATTTCTCGGCTGGGAGAATTCTGGACAGGCGCCTGGGCTTCAGCAGTGTTCATACGTGCGCTCCCTCTTCTTCCGCAGCGTCGCTACCCATATATGCTTCACGCACCAGCGGGTTACGGGACACGCTTTGATAATCACCTTCTGCTAACACGGCGCCACGCGCCAACACGGTAATTCGATCACACAGGCGACTAACAACGCTTAAGTTGTGCTCGACCATAAGCACCGTACGCCCTTGCGAGACGCGCTTGATCAATGCCACGATCCGGTCTACATCTTCCGCGCCCATGCCCTGGGTGGGTTCATCCAGCAGCATCATGGTGGGGTCTAACGCCAAGGTCGTGGCAAGCTCAAGTGCCCGTTTGCGCCCGTAAGGCATCTCTACGGTGAGCGTGTCGGCGTACTCGCGCAGACCCACTTCTTCAAGCAGCTCTAACGCCCGCTCGTTTAAATGATCCAGGGATTTTTCAGATTTCCAAAAATGGAATGACGTACCTAGCTTGCGCTGGAGCGCCACACGCACGTTTTCCAACGCCGTCATGTGGGCAAATACCGCAGAAATTTGAAACGAACGCACCAAGCCCAACTGCGCAATCTCATTAGACTTTTTGCTGGTGATCGACTTACCACGGTACAAAATATCGCCATGGGTCGGCGGTAGAAACTTAGTTAATAGATTAAATACGGTGGTTTTACCGGCACCGTTTGGGCCGATCAGTGCGTGAATATGCCCTTCTTGTACCTGAAGATTAACGTCATCTACAGCTGTAAAACCGCGAAACTCTTTGGTCAGACCTCGGGTTTCGAGGACAGGTCCCTGAAGGACATCGTTTGCACTCATAGAGTGACAGCCTCTTATTGTTGTAGTGCTGAATGCTTTATAGGTTGGACAGTACAAGCATCACCAGCCTCCACTGCCTTACCTGAACGTAAGGTGCATGTGCAAACTAGCAACTGAAGTAGTCGCATTACAATTACAACTTTGGTCTATCAACACGCATTATCAATGTAAATAAGTACTTACAATTCTAAAATATCAGTAGGTTACAGCAATTCAACGCATTTCAACAGCTAGCAACTATTGCTTTACGTTAACGTAAACTTGTTTTAGCCTCAGTGGCAGTGTTCTATAGGAACAACTCCTTCTTTCAGAGAATGTCGACCATGAGCAAAACGTACTCGATCAGCGAACTGGCCAGCGAGTTTGACTTAACCACCCGCAGCATCCGCTTCTACGAAGACCAGGAGTTGCTCCACCCTACTCGTCGCGGGCAAACAAGGGTTTACAGCAGTAAAGACCGGGTACGCCTAAAACTGACTATTCGCGGTAAGCGGTTGGGGTTTTCACTGGCTGAGATTCGCGAGCTATTCGAGCTCTGGGATGAAACCCGCAGCGGTAGCAAAAAACAGCTGCATTTAATGCTCAGCAAAATAGGCGAGCGCCGTGCCGCACTCGACCAGCAAATGAAAGACATCACGATGGTGCAGCTAGAGCTAGAAAGCGCCGAGATTCGCTGCCGACAAGCGTTAGAAGAGCTGCACGAAAAACAAAACGAAGAAGAGCGAGCGGGCGCTACCGATCAAGCAGCCTCTCCCTCTTCCGCCGCAATGCACTAATTCGGCGCTTGGTCATAGGTGCCGCCAGCTCGACTCGCCGACGCAGCCAGTCAACATAAATTAGCCATACAATTAACAACAGGTGATTGACCATGTTTTCACACTACTCAGAACTCAACTTCGGTCTTGATGACGAACTGAACATGCTGCGCGAGCAGGTCAACGCCTTTGCTGCCAGCGAGATTGCCCCCCGTGCTGCGGAGATTGACCGCAACAACGAATTCCCCAACGAGTTATGGAAAAAGTTCGGCGACATGGGACTGCTAGGTATCACGGTTTCTGAAGAGGATGGCGGTAGCGGCATGGGCTATCTCGCCCACTGTATCGCCATGGAGGAGATCTCGCGGGCCAGCGCATCGGTCGCGCTCTCTTACGGCGCTCACTCCAACCTTTGTGTGAATCAGTTGAAGATTAACGCTTCCGCCGAACAGAAAGCCAAATATTTGCCCAAGCTGATGAGCGGTGACCATGTGGGTGCACTGGCAATGTCAGAACCCGGAGCCGGTTCCGATGTGGTCTCTATGCAGCTGCGCGCCAAGCGAGACGGTGATCGCTACATTCTTAATGGCAACAAGATGTGGATCACCAACGGCCCGGATGCGGATGTGCTAGTGGTGTACGCCAAAACTGATCCTGAGGCCGGCTCCAAAGGCATTACTGCGTTTATTATCGAAAAAGACATGCCCGGTTTCTCCACCGCTCAGAAGCTCGACAAGCTTGGTATGCGTGGCTCCAACACCTGCGAGCTGGTATTTCAGGACTGCGCCGTTCCCGTTGAGAATATCCTCGGTGAAGAAGGCAAGGGTGTACGAGTACTGATGAGCGGTTTGGATTACGAGCGCACCGTACTTGCTGCAGGCCCCATCGGCATTATGCAGGCCGCCATGGACGTGGTGATGCCCTATATCCATGAGCGTAAGCAGTTCAATCAGTCGATTGGTGAGTTCCAGCTGGTACAGGGCAAAGTGGCCGATATGTACACCACCCTGAACGCCTGCCGCGCCTACTTATACGCAGTGGCGGCGGCCTGCGACCGCGGCCAAGCCTCCCGCAAAGATGCCGCCGGGGTGATTCTTTACTGCGCCGAGAAGGCTACCCAAGTGGCACTAGATTCCATTCAGCTACTCGGCGGCAACGGTTATATCAACGAGTACCCCACAGGACGCCTGCTGCGCGACGCCAAGCTGTATGAAATTGGCGCGGGCACCAGTGAGATTCGGCGGATGTTGATTGGCCGCGAACTCTTTAACGAAAGCAAGTAACAAACGTCATAAGGGTCGCGCCATGAGCACTGTGAATAGCCAAATTAATCCCCGCAGCGATGTGTTTCAAGCCAACGAAGCCTCCATGCTGGGTGAAGTCAAAAAACTGCGTGAGCTGACCGCCGCCGTCGCACAAGGTGGCGGTAGCAAAGCTCGCGAGCGCCACGAAAGCCGCGGCAAACTGTTTGTGCGTGACCGCATCGATCATTTGATTGATGAAGGCTCGCCGTTTCTAGAGTTTTCCGCCCTTGCGGCCCACAACATTTACGACAGTGAGATCCCTGCGGCGGGTGTGGTGACCGGTATTGGCCGGGTTTCCGGCGTCGAGTGCGTGATCGTGGCCAATGATGCCACCGTTAAAGGCGGCACCTACTTCCCGCTCACGGTGAAAAAACATATTCGCGCTCAGGAGATCGCCCGCAAGCATCGCCTGCCGTGCATCTATTTAGTCGATTCCGGCGGTGCTTTCCTGCCCTGCCAGGATGAAGTGTTCCCTGATCGCGACCACTTCGGGCGCATCTTCTATAACCAGGCGACCATGTCGGCCGAAGGCATTCCACAAATTGCCGTGGTGATGGGTTCCTGTACCGCTGGCGGTGCTTATGTGCCTGCCATGGCAGACGAGTCGATCATTGTTAAAGAGCAGGGCACGATTTTCCTCGGTGGCCCGCCCTTGGTAAAAGCCGCCACCGGTGAGAGCATTAGCGCTGAAGACCTGGGCGGTGCCGATGTTCACGCCAAGATAAGCGGTGTCGCCGACCACTATGCGGAAAATGACGCCCATGCGCTGCAGCTGGCCCGCGCCTGTGTGTCGCGGCTGAACTGGCAAAAACGCGGCAAGCTCGCCATGCAGGCACCCAAGCCACCCAAGCTAGATCCTGCTGAGCTATACGGCATTGTCGGTACCGATCTGAAAAAGCCCTACGACGTGCGCGAAGTGATTGGCCGTATCGTCGATGACTCCGATTTTGACGAATTCAAACGCTATTACGGCGAAACGCTGGTTACCGGCTTTGCGCATATTCACGGCTTCCCAGTGGGGATCGTGGCCAACAACGGCGTGCTGTTTTCGGAAAGTGCTGTAAAAGGCGCGCACTTTATTGAGCTATGCGCCCAGCGCAAGATTCCGCTGATTTTCCTACAGAACATTACCGGCTTTATGGTGGGTTCCAAGTACGAACACGAAGGCATTGCCAAGCACGGCGCCAAATTGGTCACTGCCGTGGCCTGCGCCAAAGTTCCCAAGTACACCGTACTGATTGGCGGCAGCTTCGGCGCTGGCAACTACGGTATGTGTGGACGGGCTTACGACCCCAATCTGCTGTTTATGTGGCCCAACGCGCGCATTTCGGTGATGGGTGGTGAGCAGGCTGCGGGCGTTCTGGCCCAGGTTAAGCGCGAGCAGCATGAACGCGAAGGCCGCGAGTGGAGCAAAGAGGAAGAAGAAGCCTTTAAACAGCCCACTCGCGAGCAGTATGAGCATCAGGGTCACCCCTATTATGCCAGCGCTCGCTTATGGGACGATGGTGTGATTGATCCGCTGCAAACCCGCGATGTGCTCGGGCTCTCTCTAGCGGCTGCGATGAATGCTGAAGTCGAAGAGACACGCTTCGGCGTGTTCCGGATGTAAGGGGCAATCACCATGGCTTACTCAACACTGATGATAGAAGAGGGCGTGGCGCGCCTGACCTTAAACCGCCCCGACGTACATAACGCCTTTGACGACAGCCTGATCGCTGAACTGAACGCACACTTAGACCAGCTACACACCCTTGCTGAAGCGGGTGATGTGCGTGTGTTGGTGCTGGGTTCCGAAGGCAAAAGCTTCTCCGCAGGTGCTGATCTAAACTGGATGAAGCGTATGGTCGATTACGACCTGGAGGATAACCTCGCTGACTCTCGCAAGCTCGCCGCACTCATGCACGGCCTAGATACCCTACCCTGTCCCACGGTTTGCCGCGTTCAAGGCGCCGCCTTTGGCGGTGCGGTGGGTCTTGCCGCCTGTTGCGATGTGGTCGTCGCTTCTGAAAAAGCTAAATTCTGCCTATCGGAAGTCAAAATAGGCTTATCGCCCGCGGTCATCAGCCCCTACGTGCAGCGCGCACTGGGCGAGCGTCAGATGCGCCGCTATGCGTTAACAGCCGAAGTGATGGATGCCGAAACAGCACTCAATCTCGGTTTGACCCATCAAGTGGTTGAGCACGAAGCGTTAGACACTGCTGTTGATACCATGCTGACGACGCTGCTCGCAGGCTCACCCCAGGCTCAGCGCGCCACCAAGGCACTGATGGCCACGGTTGCTCAAGTACCTGACAGTGACGACACCCGCGAGCATACCTGCCAGGTGATCGCCAAGCTGCGGGTAAGCCAAGAGGGCCAGGAGGGTTTATCCAGTTTCTTTGAAAAGCGCCGCCCCGTCTGGGCCGATTCTAATAACACCCCCCACGCTTCGGAGCGTCGCTCATGAAAAAACACGAAAAAGCCGCTCGCACGACGCCTTTTGACACGCTTCTGGTCGCCAACCGCGGTGAAATCGCCTGCCGGGTAATGCGCACTGCGCGCCGCATGGGTCTGAAAACTGTCGCAGTTTACTCCGATGCCGATGCCACGGCCCGCCACGTACGTGAAGCCGATGAAGCCGTGCGTTTAGGCCCTGCCGCTGCGCGGGAAAGCTACCTTAATATTGATGCTGTTATCGACGCCGCCAAGCGCACCGGCACCGGTGCAATTCACCCCGGCTACGGCTTTCTCTCCGAAAATGGCAGCTTCGTTAAAGCCCTTGAAGAAGCAGGTATTACCTTTGTCGGCCCGCCAGCCTCGGCGATTGCCGCCATGGGTGATAAATCCGCTGCTAAAGCGCGCATGGCCAATGCCGGCGTGCCGCTGGTGCCAGGCTATCACGACGACGATCAAGACGATGCCCTGCTGCGCAGTGAGGCCGACAAGATCGGCTACCCGGTGATGCTCAAAGCCAGCGCGGGCGGCGGTGGCAAAGGTATGCGGGTTGTCGAATCAGGTGATGGTTTTCAGGCTGCGTTAGATGGCTGCCGCCGTGAATCCAAAGCTGCGTTCGGCGATGACCGCATGCTGATCGAAAAGTACTTGGTACAGCCACGCCATGTGGAAGTGCAGGTGTTCTGCGACCGTCACGGCAACGGCGTTTACCTGTTCGAGCGGGATTGCAGCGTTCAGCGCCGCCATCAAAAAGTCATTGAAGAAGCCCCCGCCCCCGGCATGACGGCGGAACTACGCAGTGCAATGGGCGATGCCGCCGTGCGCGCTGCCCAAGAGATTGGCTATGTAGGCGCGGGTACTGTCGAGTTCCTTTTAGACGGTTCACCAGGGCAGGATGGCTCGTTCTACTTTATGGAGATGAACACCCGTCTTCAGGTCGAGCATCCGGTGACCGAGATGATCACCGGCCAGGACTTGGTCGAGTGGCAGCTACGCGTTGCCATGGGCGAACCACTTCCTTGCAGCCAAGAAGAGCTGACGATTACCGGTCACAGCTTTGAAGCGCGTATTTACGCCGAAGATCCGGATCAGGATTTCCTACCCGCCACCGGCCTGCTCACCCGCTTTGCGCTGGATTTAGAAGGCGCGGGCTTAAGCTCTTTTGAAAATCAGGACCAAGTACGCCTAGACAGTGGCGTAGAGAGTGGCGATGCGGTGTCGATGCACTACGACCCTATGCTCGCCAAGCTGATTGTTCATGGTTCCGACCGTGATGCGGCGCTGGCGACCCTTAACCGTGCCTTGGCGGCCTTGGACGTACAGGGCGTTGTGACCAACCGCGCTTTCTTGATGCGCTTAGCAACGCATCCCGGTTTTAAAAACGTTGAGCTGGATACGCGCTTTATTGAGCGTAATGAAGCCACGCTATTTGCGCCTCGTACCTACAGCATGGAGGCCTACGCCAGTGCTGCGCTAATCGGCCTTCATCAGCTTGCCCAAGAGTGCGAAAGTGATTCACCTTGGGACCGCCACGACGGCTTCCGCCTGAATGCGCCCCACACTATTCGCATTGCGCTCTGCGATCCTGCGAACGTCCAAGCCTCTGATAGCGATGACGCGGTAGTGATCGTTGAAGGTAAACGCAACGCGGGCGAGTCACTGTGGAACCTTACCATTGGCGATGACACCCTCACTGCGAGCCTGCAACCGCTGACCGGTGATGCAGTCGCCGTCACCCTAAACGGCCACCGCCGCCGCCTGCAAGCGCGCCGCGATGGACATGTAGTCGTCATGGCTGACCCAAGCGGTGAAACTCGCCTATTCTGGCGGCGTATCGACGCCATCGACCACGGTCACCACGAGGCGGAATCCACGCTGACCGCACCTATGAACGGCACCATGGTTGCATTGCTAGTCGAGCCCGGCGTGGCGGTTGAGAAAGGCATGCCGCTGATGGTGATGGAAGCAATGAAAATGGAGCACACCATGACCGCCCCTGCAGATGGCAGCGTCGAGACCTTCCACTTCCAGGCAGGTGATACGGTTAGTCAGGGCGCGGTTTTACTCGACTTTGCGGCCAACGAATAGGAGCTAGCTTTTTTATGTCATTGCCTACGTCCGTTAAGCTGTTTGAAATGGCCCCTCGCGATGGCCTGCAAAACGAGCCGGGGGCCATCGTGCCTACCGCGACCAAAATTGCCCTAATTGAGCGGCTTGCCAACGCGGGTATCACCCATATTGAAGCGGCCAGTTTCGTGTCGCCCAAATGGGTGCCGCAAATGGGCGATGCACTTGAGGTCATGGCTGGTATTAAGCGCAGGCCCGGCGTGGTTTATTCCGCGCTGACCCCCAACCTGAAAGGGCTGGAAAATGCCCTTACGGTTGGCGTGGAAGAGGTGGCGGTATTTGGCGCCGCGTCAGAAGCATTCTCGCAGAAGAACATTAACTGCTCGATTGCTGAATCGCTGACCCGCTTTGAGCCAGTGCTTGATCGTGCCCGGGATACTGGCGTGCGGGTACGCGGCTACGTCTCTTGTGTATTGGGTTGCCCCTACGAAGGCGAGATTGCTCCCAGCAAGGTGGCCGAAGTGGCTAAGGCACTTTATGACATGGGCTGCTATGAGGTGTCTCTAGGCGATACCATCGGCGTCGGCACGCCACTGGCCGCTAAGCGTATGATTGAGGCCACTCGCCAACACGTACCGATTGAGCTCTTGGCAGCACACTTCCACGACACCTACGGCATGGCGCTGGCTAACCTGTATGCGGTGATGGAGGAAGGCATCAGTGTGATTGATGCGGCGACAGCAGGCCTGGGCGGCTGCCCCTATGCCAAAGGCGCTTCAGGCAATGTGGCCACCGAAGATGTGCTCTATCTGCTTGAAGGGCTAGGCATTGAAACGGGCATTAATCTGCAAGCCGTGATTGATACCGGCTTCTGGATCACCCATGAACTAGGCCGCAAGCCCAGCTCAAAAGTTGCCCTGGCAAAAGCATCAGCGCTTGAAAATAAAAACTAAAAAAGCAGCTAACTATTCTCTGCCTTCCCGTTCAGATAAGAAAAAATACCGGAGAGTCTCAACATGTCTTCACCAGCACTCACTGCACCTAGTTACTCAAGCAGCATGGCGGACAAGCCGCTGCTGGGTATGACCATTGGCGACAAATTCGACCAAATCGCCACTCAGTATGCCGATAACGATGCGCTCATTGTGCTGCATCAAAATATCCACTGGAGCTATCGCCAGCTTCAGGAAGAGGTTAACCGCTGTGCCCGCGCCCTGCTCTCCATTGGGGTTAACAAGGGCGACCGTGTCGCCATCTGGGCGCCCAACTGCAGCGAATGGACGCTAACCCAGTTTGCCACTGCCAAAATTGGCGCCATCCTGGTCAACATTAACCCTTCTTACCGCACCCACGAATTGGAGTACGCGCTTAATCAATCCGGCGCGCGCTTCTTGGTCACCGCCAACAGCTTCAAAAGCTCCGACTACAGCGCCATGTTGTATGAATTGGCACCAGAACTGAACGCCTGCACCGAAGGCGAGCTAAAATCGCAAAAGCTGCCTGACCTTGAATGCATTATTAATTTAAGCAGCGAAAAGCTCAGCGGCATGTGGCGCTGGTCTGACTTAATGGGCGAGGCTAACAAGGTCAGCCAAACCGATGTTGACGATCTCCAGGCGACGCTGCAGTTTGATGACGCCATTAATATCCAGTACACCTCAGGCACTACAGGCTTTCCCAAAGGCGCAACGCTCTCCCACCACAACATTCTCAATAACGGCTTTTTTGTGGCGGAGAGCATGGGCTTTACCAGCGAAGATCGCTTGGTGATTCCAGTGCCGCTTTACCACTGCTTTGGCATGGTGATGGGTAACCTGGGCTGCATCACCCACGGCGCCACCATGATTTACCCGGATGAAGGCTTTGACCCTGGCAAAGTGCTCAAGGCAGTACACGAACAAAAAGCCACCGCGCTTTACGGCGTACCGACCATGTTTATCGCCGAGTTGGATCACCCTGATTTTCCCAGCACCGACCTCTCTTCTCTGCGCACCGGCATTATGGCGGGTTCCATCTGCCCTGCGGAGATCATGAAGCAAGTCATCAACAAGATGAACATGAAGGGCGTACAGATCGCCTACGGCATGACCGAAACAAGTCCGGTTTCTACCCAAACTGGCGCCAACGACAGCATTGAGAAACGGGTTTCCACCGTGGGCCGCACCCAGCCTCATCTGGAAAATAAAATTGTCGACCCCGGCAACGGCGGCATCCTGCCCCGTGGTGAAATTGGCGAGCTGTGTACTCGCGGCTACAGCGTGATGCTGAAGTACTGGAATAATGACAAAGCCACCGCCGAAGCCATCGACGAATCAGGCTGGATGCATACCGGCGACCTGGCCACCATGGATGAAGAGGGCTATATCCAGATCGTGGGCCGCATCAAAGATATGGTGATTCGCGGCGGCGAGAACGTCTATCCCAAGGAGATTGAGGAGTTTCTTTACGCTCACCCTGCGATTTCTGAGGTACAGGTCACTGGCGTGCCGGATAAGAAGTACGGCGAAGAGCTGATCGCCTGGGTAAAACTCAACAGCACCGCGGGCGAAGTGACGGGCGAAGAGCTGCGCGAGTACTGCAAAGGCAAGATCACCCACTTCAAAATTCCACGCTATTTCAAGTTCGTTGACGAATTCCCGATGACCGTTACCGGCAAGATTCAGAAATTCAAGATGCGCGAAATTTCGATTCAAGAGCTGGGTTTGGATCAAGAATCGTAAGCGATGATCCCCTCCAACCCTTTAGCAGATCACTATCAGCGCGCCCTGCGCGCTGATGAGGTGCTGGCGCAAATTGATGCCCACTACCCCGCTGGCCCCACGCTGCATCAACTGGCTCCCTTAGATCAGTTGCATATTGGTGGCGTGGCGGCATCGGCGCGTTTGCTTGAACGCCTAGACCCTACAACGCATTTGAAGGTACTGGATATTGGCGCTGGGCTGGGTGGGTTGATGCGCCAGGGCGCTGCGCTTGGTTTTCAGATGACCGGGCTGGATATTACCCCTGGATTCAGCGCGTTAAACAGAGCGCTTAGCTCGCGAGTTGACCAGCCTAATGCGCCACCGCTTGCCTGGGTAACGGGTGACGCGTGCGCCCTGCCATTTGCCAATAACAGCTTTGATGCCGTGCTGTTTCAACATAGCCTGTTAAATATGCCCGATGCCAGCAAGGTGCTCGCTGAAAGTCGCCGAGTGCTCCGCGCCGGTGGCCAAATCGTCATGCACGAAGTGGTGAGTGGACCCAATGTGGCACAGCTTCGCTATCCGGTGCCATGGGCAGCCTCCGCTGAGCATTCCCACTTACTTACCCTAATGGGATTAAAACAGTTGCTTGAGGTAAATGGTTTTACCCTTGAGCACGTCGAAGATTGGACTCATACCGCCCTTGAATGGCGCCAGCGCCAGCGCCAAAAAGAGCAGACACCACGTCAAGCGGTGCTATCTCCGCAGTGGGTCTTTGGCGAACGTTTCCTAACGATGGGAAAAAACTTGGTGGATAATCTGGCCCAGGGCGCAATTAAAGTGGTGGAAATCCAAGTCAGTTGCTAGTCTGAATAGACATGCATTTTTACCCTACTGATAGGTGTACGAGGAATGCCAATAAAACGTTTGGCAGGTACCCTGCTCTGCTGTTCAGCGCCATTGTTTAGCAGTTATGCTAACGCTAGCTATGCCAATGATAACCCGCCGGTGATGGCTTACACCTCCCCCGACAGTGAACTCATGCAGCTTGATAATGGCGTTATTTTAGAAGGCAGCGATCTCAGTAGTATCGATACTTACACCAGTGGTTTCAGACTAACGGCAGGCTTTAGTCCTTGGCGGCTACCTCAAGTCGATATCGGCGCTGAAATTGCTTATCGCGAAAGCGAAGAAGTCCCCCTCTCTTACACTATTAATCCGCTGGTAATGGATACGCTGAGTTTGGGCGGTGCCATTGTTGCCGGTGTTCGCATGGGTGCTTTCAGCGTCTATGCGAAATCCGGCATCACCGAATGGCGCGGCGAAAGCTATGCAGACAATGCAGACGAAAGCGGAACCGCACTGCTACAAGGTTTTGGAGCAACCATGACCATCAACCGCTTGGTTAGCCGCTTTGAGTATGAACGTATCGATGCTCCCACTCTCAGCCACCTCAATATGTTAAGCGCTTCACTGCATATGCCGTTTTAATAGCTAACCTTTTTCAAAGCTCTAGCAAATAGGCCACTCCACCCCATAGACCGGCTAAATTAAGCGCCACCGTGATCCAAAAAATCAACTGAAAAGATGTTTTGCGGGTTTTATGCCGCAGCCGCTGCTGGGCCAGTAGCGCGCCCGGCCAGCCACCCAACACCCCAAGCAGATGTAACGACTTCTCGCTTACCCGGCGGCGGTTTTTAATCGCCGCTTTTTTTGTCGATGGCATAAGTAATGTAAGCGATAACGCTAACCACAACGTAAAAAGCGACGATTGGAATCACAGTGGAAACTCTTGAAGGATAAGGTGCTGAATGCTATTTGCGCCGCTGGGAAGGCTTGCCGCCCGCCGCTGGCTTACCACGGTCTTTACCCACTGGATTACCTCTAGCGCCGGACTTGCCGGGGGCTTTGCCCTTGGGATGCGGTTTACCGGCACTGGCTTTCGGGCCGGTGCTGACTTTTCCACTGGCGGCTTTTTTACCCTTCGGAAGAGCTTTAGCACCCGCGGCTTTGGCGCCCGCTTTTGCTGGTTTTGAGCGCCCATTGGCGGCTGGCTGGTTACCCTTTCCCGTGCCAGCCCCACCGCTATAGTTAGGCCTTTCGAGTTTGCTTCTCTTCTTCTCTGGCGCAACCTGTGAGCTTTCGGTAAGTGAGATGATGGTATCGATCTCTTTAGGCGTCAGATCGCGCCAATCACCTAGCGCCAGGCCTTTGAGCGACACATTCATAATCCGCGTGCGAATCAGTTGAGTCACTTCATAGTCAAAATATTCGCACATACGCCGAATCTGGCGATTTAACCCCTGTACCAAGGTAATAGTGAAGACAAAGGTGGACTCTTTCTGCACCTTACAGCGCTTGGTTATCTTGCCGAGAATCGGCACGCCGCTCTGCATACCATCAATAAATTCGTCAGTGATCGGCTTGTTCACCGTCACCTGGTACTCTTTTTCATGATTGTTATTGGCGCGCAGAATCTTATTAACCAAATCGCCATTATTGGTTAAAAAAATCAGCCCTTGGGAGTCTTTATCAAGCCGGCCGATGGGGAAAATACGTGCCCCATGTTTTACAAACTCTACAATGTTGTCTTTCTCGCTGGACTCGGTGGTGCTCACAATCCCCACCGGTTTATTCAGCGCAATCAGAATCAGATCCTCCTCTTCCTGAGGCTCAATCTCCTGACCGTTAACTTTAACCAAGTCCCCTGCCACCACCTGGTCGCCTGTGGTAGCACGGCGTCCATTAATCCACACGTTGCCCTGCTCTACAAAGCGGTCTGCTTCACGGCGAGAGCACATCCCACTTTCGCTGATGTACTTATTAATACGGGTAGATTTTCGTAACGACATAACACGCCATGTAGCTAAAGGAAGAAATAAACAAACCGTTAAAAGGGTTTAAAACGACGAGCCGGGCTGCTGTAGAAACGTTTTTTCTTCTTCGCTGGAAGCTCGCCCCAGCACTGCATTACGATGCGGGTATCGCCCAAAACGATCAATAATCGCTTTATGGCGCACTTCAAAGTCGAGGTTATTCTCTAACCCTGGCTGGTCAAATAGCTGCATCGCTACATCATGAATCATCGCAGATTCACTGTGCATATAGGGCATATACAGAAACACCCGTTGTTCGCTGCTCAGCTCTGCATCAGCACCGCTGGCAACCGCCTCTTGCGCCAGTGCCAAGGCTAAGGGATCGGTCGCAAATGCACGGGCATCATCACGGTAGATATTGCGCGAGAACTGATCCAGCACAATGATTTCCGCAAGCCGCCCTTTCGCTGTTAGCCGCCAAGCGTAACACTCACACTGAGCAGCCCTGGTATGAAGGGTGCCAAACTGCTCTAAAATTGAGCGATCCATCTCAAGGTCTTTTTTAAACCACTGAGCAGGCGTCAACTCCTCAAACCAAAAATCGAGTACTGCTTGAGCATCTGAGTTCATTGACGCCTCCTTATAGTGGGTTAATAGCCCTAGCCTTTGATGCCTAGCCCGCGTTGCTTAGCCCGTATTACGTAGCCCAGCGGCGATGCCCGCCATGGTCACCATCAGTGCACGGGAAAGATCGGCGCTAATCGCGCCATCAGCATCGCGGTTACGCTGCAGTAGTTCCGCTTGAAGGCCGTGAAGCGGGTCGATATAAGGATTGCGCACATCGATTGCTTGACGAATCAACGGTGTATTCTCCAACAATTTTTCCTGTTGCAGTATATCCAGCACCGCATCTTCAAGCCGTGCAAAGCGCTCACGGAGCTGTTTACCCAATGCTTTGAGCGATGGTTCATCCACTAAACGGTGCTCATAGTAGGCGGCAATGGCCACATCGGCCTTGGCCAGCAACATCTCCAGCATGTCCAGATAGGTGCCAAAAAACGGCCACTCATTGCGCATCTCTTGCAGTACTTCTCGGCCACCGGGCTCTTCAATACGTTTTGAGAAGGCTTCTCCGCTGCCCAGCCACGCTGGCAGCATTAAACGGATCTGTGTCCAGGCAAAAATCCACGGAATAGCCCGCAAGGTTTCGACGCCACCGTCTTGGCGGCGCTTGGTGGGACGCGAACCTAATGGCAGCCTGCCCAGCGCACCTTCCGGCGTTACTGCTCGGAAGTAAGGGACAAAATCAGGATCTTCACGCACGACGCCCACGTATGCGGCATGCGCTACCTTGGCGAGCTGATCCATCTCCTCGCGCCAGTGCGGCTCAGGGACACGTGGTGGCAATAAGGTGGCTTCCAATACCGCGCAGGCATAAATCTCCATGGAGCGCAGGGCGATATCCGGCTGGCCAAATTTAAAGCGAATCATCTCACCCTGCTCAGTTACCCGCAGGCTGCCGTTCACTGAACCAGGTGGCTGGGAAAGAATCGCTGCATGGGCCGGGCCGCCGCCACGGCCAACGGTGCCACCCCGGCCATGGAACAGCGTTAAATCAACCCCATGGCGGTCACATACATTGACCAACGACTCTTGAGCCCGGTACTGGGCCCAGGCGGCAGCTAATTGCCCGGCATCTTTGGCTGAGTCGGAGTAGCCAATCATAACTTCCTGGCGGTCATCGATCAGCGCACGATAGCCCGGTATCGCAAGCAGTTGGTCAACAACCTCCCCTGCGTGATTCAAATCATTAAGGGTCTCGAACAGCGGCGCGATAGGCAGCGTGACCTGACCACCCACTTCTTTCATCAGCAGTGCAACGGTGAGCACATCAGAAGGCTCAGCGGCCATAGAGATAATGTATGTACCCAGCGCTTCAGAGTGCTCCTGGGCGATTACTTTGAAGGTTTCCAGCACTTCACGGGACTCGGCAGAGCACTCCCAGCGGCGCGGAATGAGCGGGCGGCGGGAGACTAACTCGGCGAGCAGAAATTCCTGGCGTTGGGGTTCATCCCATTCGCGGTAGTGACCAAGACCCAGCGCACTGGTTAGCTCTTCGATGACCTGCGCATGGCGGCTGGCCTCTTGACGCAGATCGAGCTTGGTTAGCGTGACGCCAAATACCGCCACTCGGCGCAGGGTATCCAGCAGCGCGCCATTAGCGATGGTATCGAGGCCAACATCGCATAGCGAGCGGTAGCAGGCGAGTAGCGGTGAATAGAGCTGGTCTCGGGTTTCAATAATCGGCCCGCCATCATAATTTCGCCCCTCAAGCTCCGCTTTGGCCCAATCGCGGGTCGACTCCATTTTTGCCAGCAGGCGTTTGAGCACTTCACGATAAGGCTCAGCGACATCGCCCGCCTCGGCTTTTAATGCGCTATTGGCCTTCCACATGGAGAGCTCGGTTTTGAGCTGCTCAAGATCGCGTAGGTAGAGATCAGCGGCCATCCAGCGACCAAGCAGCAACACTTCACGGGTCACCCGAGCGGTCACATTGGGGTTGCCGTCCCGGTCGCCGCCCATCCACGAGGCGTAACGAATCGGCGCAGCGTCCAGCGGCAGTCGCTCACCGGCGGTATCCAGCAGCAGGTTATCCAAGTCCCGGTGAAAATCAGGCACCGCCTGCCACAAGGAGTTTTCAATGACGGCAAAGCCCCACTTAGCCTCATCCACCGGCGTTGGCCGCTCATGACGAATCTCATCGGTATGCCAGGCTTGACTAATCAGTTCTTCCAAACGCCCCTGAGCACGGGTGCCGCGCTCAGGATAATCCTCTGAGCCTTCGATGGCGGTTAGGCATTCATCAATGGCGTCATATTTTTGAATCAGCGTGCGGCGAATAACTTCGGTCGGGTGCGCGGTTAGCACCAGCTCAACGCGCATATTGGCAAGGGTTTCAACTAACTTACGCGGCGAATTACCTGCTTGTTGAGCGCGCGCCAACAGTTCCCCCAGCACGGGTTGGGTACCCGGCTTATAATCCTCGACACGGCGGAAACGCGCCCGATAGTGCTGCTCGGCAATGTTAGCCAGGTTCAGAAACTGGTTGAACGCACGCGTGACCGGCAATAAATCACGCTCGGGGAGTTGGCGCAGGTATTCAATCAGTTCGCGCTGCTGCAGCGAATCCCCCTGCCGCCCGCGCTTGGCATGGGCACGGATGGTTTCAATTTTATCGACAAATGCTTGGCCCAAATCGTCTGCAATGGTTCGCCCCAGGCTATCGCCCAGAATACGCACGTTATCACGCAGAGATTCGTGTAGGTCGTGACTCATTGGCATGGCCTCCTTGCAGGGGTCGCATCATTATTAAATCAGAAATGGGAAGGTTGTTTTTCTTGTGACTGTTTTTCTTGTGACTGGGCTTCTTGTGCCTTGGCCGCCTGCCAATGGGTTTCCATCTCGTCTAACGATGCATCCGATAATGGCCGCTGGGCAGCGCTTAGTTCCCGCTCTACATAGCGAAAGCGGCGCTCAAATTTGGTATTGGTGGCGCGCAGGCACTGTTCTGGGTCGGCTTTTAGCGAGCGCGCTAAGTTAGTCACTGCAAACAGCAGGTCGCCGACTTCTTCTTGAGCATGCGATTGATCACCGGCGGCGAGTGCTTCTTCCACTTCGGCGAGTTCTTCGCGAATTTTCGCTATCACTCCCTTGGCATCGGGCCAGTCAAAGCCTACCCGTGCGGCGCGCTTTGAGAGCTTGGCTGCTCGGCTGAGTGCGGGCAGGGTGCGCGGGACATCGTCTAGTACAGAAGGGATATCGTTTGTCCGCTCAGCTTGGGCCCTCTCTTCACGTTCTGCGGCTTTGAGTGACTCCCATCGGCTGTTGACCTGCTGGGTTTGTACGTCATCCGCACTCACCCCCGACGGGCGGCGAGAGGCCAGGGTGCCATCCGGAAATACATGGGGATGGCGGCGCAGCATTTTGGCGGTCAGAGTATCGACAATATCGGCAAAGTCGAAGCGCCGCTCTTCCGCGCCAAACTGAGCGTAATACACCACTTGAAAAAGTAGATCGCCTAGCTCACCGGGTAGTTCATCAAACGAGCGTCGCTCAATGGCATCAGCGACTTCATAGGCCTCTTCCAGGGTGTGCGGCACAATACTGTCCCAGTCTTGCTGCAGATCCCATGGGCAGCCCTGTTCAGCATCGCGCAGTACCTGCATCAATGTCAGCAGGTCATCCATACCATGTCGCATTAATCCCCTCCTTTGCGAACTTGGTGCTCTGGGTCGGCGTTGCGCAGGCGGCGCACTTCGGTAACGTTAGGCAACTGCTGAATGCGCGAGAACAAGCGCCCCAGTGATTCAAGGCCGTCGACTTCCAGGGTGATACGCAGCCGGGCGATGCCTTCGTCGGTATCGGTTAATGTATTCACCGCAAGCACATTGACTTTTTCATTGCCCAGCAAGCCCGTGACATCACGCAGCAGACCGGAGCGGTCCCAGGCTTGAATCTCAATGGTCACCGGGTAGCGGGTTTGAGCGCGCTCACCCCACTCCACTTCGATAATGCGCTGGGGCTCGTCCAGGCGTAATTGGAGGATATTGCTGCAGTCCTGACGATGCACGGTCACACCACGCCCCTGGGTAATAAAGCCGATGATCGGCTCGCCAGGTACCGGGCGGCAGCAGTTCGCCATGCTGGTTTTAAGATTGCCGACACCGAGCACCGTAATGTCACTTTTGGTGGCTTTACTGGATTGGCGCTTCGGCTTGGCAAGTAGGCGATCCAGGCGCTCTTGGTCATCGTTTTCACCGAATAGCTGCTGCGCTTGGTGAAGCACTTGACCAATACGCAGGTCACCGGCGCCTAACGCGGCATACATATCCTCAGCGTTGAGATAATTGACTGCCTTGGCCAGCCGGGGCAGATCAAGATCTTCCACATCTAAACGGCGCATCTCACGCTCAAATAGGGCGCGCCCTTCGTCCAGGTTTTGATCCCGCGCCTGATGCTTAAACCATGCCTGGATTTTGGCCCGCGCCCGTGAAGTGCGCACGTAGCCCAAACTGGGATTGAGCCAGTCGCGACTTGGCCCGCCTTTCGTGGCGGTCAGAATTTCGATTTGCTGGCCGGTTTTTAACTTGTAGGTGAGCGGCACAATGCGCCCGTTGATTTTGGCACCTCGGCAGCGGTGGCCTATTTCAGTATGCACCCGGTAAGCAAAATCGATAGGTGTCGCGATACGCGGCAAGTCAATAACGTGCCCATCGGGGGTAAATACGTAGATGCGATCAGGCGCTACATCGCTGGAAAGGCCTTCGCGCAGGTCGCCAAAACCGCCCACTTCGTCCTGCCACTCCAGCACTTGCCGCAACCAGGCAATTTTCTCTTCGTAGCTACGGCTTTTAGCGTTGGTATCGTGCCCTTTATAGCGCCAGTGCGCACAAACCCCTAACTCTGCCTCATCGTGCATGGCAAAGGTACGAATTTGGATTTCAAGCACCTTGTTCTCAGGCCCCATGACGGCGGTATGCAGGGACTGATAGCCGTTCTTTTTAGGGTTGGCGATGTAGTCGTCAAATTCATTCGGCACATGGTGCCAGCGCGAGTGAATAATACCCAACACGGTATAGCAGTCGGTCACTTCGGGAACCAGAATACGCACCGCGCGCACATCGTGAACCTGAGAAAAGTCGATCCGCTTACGCTTCATTTTGCGCCAGATCGAATAGATGTGTTTCGCCCGACCATCGACGTCGTAGCGGTGAATGTGCTGCGCTTCCATCAAGCTTTTAATAGTTTCCACTACGTCGTGGATGTAGCGGTCGCGGTCAAGGCGCTTTTCCGCCAGTAGCTTGGCAATGGCTTTATATTCATCTTCATGCAGGTAACGAAAAGAGAGGTCTTCAAGTTCCCACTTGAGCTGCCCCACCCCCAGACGATGGGCTAACGGCGCATAAATATCGGCGACTTCACGAGCAACCTGTAAGCACTTTTCCAGAGGAGCATCTTTAACTTGGCGTAGCGCACAGGTGCGTTCAGCAATTTTAATCAATGCGACACGTACATCACTGACCATATTAACCAGCATCTTGCGCAGGTTTTCCTGCTGGTTGTGTTGGCCCATGCCATGATCAGGCGCCAGCGGGTAGCTGATAGCAGCCATTTGCAATACGCCATCAATCAGGCTGGCGACTTCATCGCCAAAGCGTTTTGATACCGCCTCAAGGCTTAACAACCCCTCACGCACCGCACGGTATAAAACGGCAGCTTCCAACGTGGCTTGATCGAGTTTTAGCTCACCAAGAATATCCGCCATCTCTAGACCCATACGGAAGCTAGAGCCAGGCGAAAGCCAGACACGGTGAGTTCGCGGAGCTTCAAGCTCCAGCGTTTCAGCAAGCTCGCAGGCTTGTACTAAACGATCAGGATCCCGTAAGCGCACATCTTCTTGCAGGCGCGTTAACCATTGTTGTATGTTCACCTTTCCACTAGCGGTTAGCGGCTGGTCTTCACGCACTTTCACCATGACTATTACTCATCCATTCTGGGAGACGGTCTCCACACGGCCGTCACCGTGGCTTGATGCGCTGGCTACTACTAGCCCCTACTATCTTTAAAAACATCTTTAAAAACATCTTTTAAAAGCAGCTTTAAAAAATAGCTTTTAGCATCAGTTTTTAACATCCGCTTCAAACAGCATCAGCGTTTCCATATGTGCAGTGTGAAGGAACATATCCGCCACTGCTACTTGCTTAATTCGGTAACCCGCCTGCACAAGGTGTGCCGCATCACGTGCAAGGGTTGCTGGGTCACATGAAATATAGACCACTTGTGGCACTGGATGATGCACTAGCGCCTGACAAATTACTTCGCCACCACTGCGAGGTGGGTCAAGCACCAGCGCGTCAATAGCAGGATGGGCATGCAGCAATGCCTTAACGCTTGCGGGGTCATTCAAATCAGCCTGCTGTCCGCTAATCACTAACTGATTGTGCTCAGCGTTGGTGGCGATGCGCTCCACCATCGCGAGGTTACCCTCTACCGCATGCACAGCCGCTCCTGCTGCCGCCATCGGCAAGCTGAAATTACCAATACCGGCAAACAGATCAAGTAGCCGTTGGCCTGGCTTGGGCACCAGCCACTGGATAACCTGAGCCACCATTTGCTGATTAATCTGAGCATTAACCTGTAGAAAATCACCGGGTGCAAAACGTAGTTTCAGCGGTGGTTGCCCCTCAAGGGTCAGCGACTCTTCCAGCACTGGCGCTGCGCCATGCCAGTGCAGCGCAGGCGTTTCACGCCCCAACCAAGTGCCTAAGGCGACTTGCTCGCGTCTTGCAAAAGCTTGCCAGCGCTCGGCATCCAGAGGGTGCTCTTTTAGCTGGCGTACCAAGACTACCTGGGTGGTCGCCGTAGCCAATAATTCAATATGACCGACGAGGCGCGGAGCCTCCAAGGCCCCCAGCAATTCGCGAAGAGGCTTTAATAGCTGTTGTAGCGAATCCACCAATACCGGGCAGCGCTCAATATCTACTAAGCGATGACTATGTGCTGCACGAAACCCAAGCCGCGCATTGCCCTGGCTATCTACTTTGACTCCTAACCGTGCCCGGCGCCGATAGCCTTGATCGTCGCCCTGAATCGAGCCGATTTCGCCTAGCGTAATGCCTTGACGCGAAAACAGGTCGCGCACCACTTCACGCTTATGGGCCCGCTGAGCATCGACGCTTAAATGTTGCAAATCGCAGCCGCCGCAATGGCCAAAATGCGGGCAAGGGGGTGTTACACGCTGCTCCGACGTAGTGAGTAGTGACTTTATATGTGCTTCGTCAAAGCGCTTACGATTCAGGTGAATCGCTACCTCAACTTGCTCACCGGGCAGTGCCTGACTAACAAAAACGGTTTTACCGTTGGCAGCGTGCGCCACACCCCGGCCATCATGCGCCAAGCGCTCAATCACCAAGGGCGATGTATCATCCGCTACTGGATTGCGCGCTTTGCCACCGGGAGTGCCTGCTAGCCCTGAATGACCAGACGCAGGCCTTGGCGGACGCCTTTTTCCCAACATGGCCATGGTTATACTCCTGGGGCAAATAGGCCAGTGGAGAGATAACGATCACCACGGTCACAGACGATAAATACGATGACAGCATTCTCAGTTTGTTCGGCAATCCGTAGTGCCCCCGCCAAACTACCGCCGGATGATACGCCCGCTAAAATGCCTTCTTCACGGGCTAGACGACGCATATGCTCTTCGGCCTCTTGTTGACCAATATCCAGCGTGACATCCACCCTCGGCGCTTCAAAAATAGCCGGCAAGTACTCGATGGGCCAGCGGCGTATACCCGGGATGCTGGCACCGTCGGCTGGCTGTAAACCGACAATCTGAATCGCTGGGTTCTGCTCTTTTAAATAACGCGATACCCCCATGATAGTACCGGTGGTACCCATGGAACTGACGAAATGCGTTACTTCACCACCGGTTTGCTGCCACACCTCCGGCCCAGTAGTACGATAGTGGGCTAACGGGTTATCAGGGTTGGCAAACTGATTCAGCGGCTTACCTTCGCCTCTGGTAATCATGTCATCGGCTATGTCGCGAGCCTCTTCCATGCCCCCCGCTTTACTAGCGGAGATTAATTTAGCGCCATAGGCCGCCATGGCTTGTTTACGCTCCTCGGAAGCGTTTTCTGGCATTACCAGCACCATTTTGTAGCCTTTAATCGCGGCTGCCATGGCCAGCGCAATGCCGGTATTGCCAGATGTTGCCTCAATCAGCGTATCGCCGGGAGTAATATCACCGCGGGCTTCTGCTTCGCTAAGCATTGACATGGCTGGTCGATCTTTCACCGACCCAGCGGGATTATTGCCTTCGAGTTTGGCCAACAACGTATTGTTACGGCCTGCACTAATGCGCTTAAGTCGTACTAGCGGCGTATTGCCAACCACATCTTCCAAGGTGGGATAATTCATCGCACTTTCCTTATCGTAACCGTTATGCTGCATTATATCGGTGTCGCCTTGGACTGGACAGGCAACCTTATTGAAACAGCGAGCTTCTTTACATGTCTTTGAACACACGCCTTCTGTTTGCCTTACTCGGTTTCCCGCTGCTGGTGTATGCCATGATGAGTATATTCTTTGTGGTACAGAGCGACGCGGAAGCCCATAGCGTAAAGAAAGAGCGTCTAGAGAGTGCGGGCAAACTGCTTGCCCCAAGTCTTGGTGACGCTATCGCTGATGCCGATACTCAGCGTTTGGAGAGCCTGGCGCGTCAATTAATTAATTTAGAGGGACTGAACTCTGTCGCCCTGTTCGATGACCAGGGCAACCGTCTTTTACTATTAGGCCAATCCGAACCACCTCCCCTTAGCGCACCCACTGATCACCAACTCATCATGGATGAAAGCGTATGGCGGTTACGCTTACCGTTAGCGGCAAACCATTCGGAAAACGGTTCAGCAGTTAATCACGTAGGATGGTTAGATGCACAGATTGACACCCGCGAACTTACCCTTGGACGCTACAAGCTAATTGCGAGTCTCAGTTTAGGTGGCATGCTGTTGGGCCTACTGATGTTTTTAGTCGCCTTTGCCATCAGCCGCTATACTACCCGTCCTATTGAGGAAGCTAATCAATCCCTTTATCGCCTATCACGCGGAGATTACCGTTTACGCCTTGCACCTTCCAGAGCCATGGAGCTCGATCATCTCTCTTCCCACGTTAACGCCTTGGCTGAACACTTCCAGCAGGCTCAGCGCGATATGCAAACGCAAATTGAGCAGGCAACCAGTGAGCTGCAAGAGTCGATGGAAACCATCGAAGAACAAAACATTAAGCTCGATCTGGCTCACCGCAGCGCACTGCGGGCTAACGCAGTAAAATCTGAATTCCTCGCCAATATGAGCCATGAAATTCGCACTCCTTTAAACGGCATCATAGGTTTTTGCCGCTTGCTTGGACGCTCTTCCCTGGATACGCGTCAGCAGGAGTGGCTCCAGCATGTTCATCGCGCCTGCGATAATTTGCTCATGCTGGTTAATGACGTGCTAGATTTTTCCAAGCTTGAAGCCAATCGCCTTACGTTGGAAGAAGCGGATATCGATATCGTGTCACTGGTTGATGAAGTGATAGGTTTGCATGCGCCAGAGGCCCAGCGCAAGCAGCTAAACTTAGTAGCGATGGTTTACGACGATGTTCCCACCCCACTGTGTGGCGATCCGTTACGCATTCATCAGGTGTTGAATAACTTAATCAGTAATGCGCTTAAATTCACCCATGAGGGTGGGGTCATCGTACGCGTTATGTTGGATAACCATGAAGGCCAGCACGTGGTTCTCAACTTAAGTGTCAGCGATACAGGCATTGGTCTAAGCGATGCCCATCAGCAGGAGTTGTTCAGCGCGTTCTCCCAAGCCGAGCCGAGCCATTCCCGCCAATTTGGTGGCAGCGGTCTGGGACTCACTATTTGTCGTCAGCTTATTGAACGCATGGGGGGAGAAATCAGTGTCGAAAGTGAGCTTGGCACTGGCACCATATTCTCTTTTACCCTGCCAATGCTTGCTCATAAAGCCAATGAACGGCCACCAGAAATTAGCTTAGCCAACCCCAATGTACGTTTATATGAGGCGCATGCTCCTACCCGTCATTTGCTTGAGCACCTACTGCAGCGCTGGGAAGCTATCCCCCTTCCGCTTGACTCACCTGAACAAGAGCAACTGCTGTTGCTGGGCTTAGCGCACAGCGATTTCACTCCAGAACGGCAGCATCATTGGCAAACGGTCATTGACCAAACGCCCTGCCCCGTATTGATTTTGGCTAACGGCAACAGCTTTGATCTACCGTCGCTGCGTTTAACCCACGGCGGAGAAACACTTTACAAGCCGTTCTCCCGCGCACAATTAGTGGCGTCGCTTAAACAGCTGCTAATACCGGCATTGATACCGCTAAAGCGTGATGGCGAATTGCCCTCTCTTCCTTCTCAACAAGTATTAAAGCTGCTTATTGTCGACGACAACGCGCCTAACCGAGAACTGCTCAAAGCTATGCTTGAAACACCCCTTATACACATCACCACAGTGGAAAGCGGTCAACAAGCGCTAGAATTTGCGCGGTCAAACAGCGCGGATTTGGTGCTAATGGATATTCGAATGCCAGGTATGGATGGTGTACAAACGACTCAGGCACTGAGACGGCTTGGCAGCGCCTGGGCGCGCTGTCCGATTATCGCCGTTACCGCTCATGTGCTCAGCAGTGAGCGACAAAAATGGTTGGCAGAAGGGCTGGATGATGTGCTTATTAAGCCCATTGATGAGTCGCAGTTAAATAAGTTACTGAGCCGCTTTTTAGCAGTCAATAATCGAGTGACTAACCCCAATATCGCTCCGTCACAAAAAAACGTATTAACCAGTCATAACACCTACTATGCCAATGCCTCACCCGCTCCCCTGCCGGTCATTGATCTTGAAATTGGTGCCCGTCTAGCAGGTGGTAAGGAGTACTTGGCACGCGAGCAGTTAAAGCGACTGATTGATGGCCTTGACGAGAGCGAGCAGCACATGCGCAACGCTTTTGCGCAGCAAAATTTACCCACGCTGTTGGATTGGGTGCATGGCCTTAATGGTGCAAGCCGTTATTGCGGCGCGCCTGAACTGGCGCTGTTGGTAGAAACGTTAGAAACGCGCTTACGGACCAGCGGGCTTAGCCATGTAGAAGGCCTACTTGAAGACCTTTACCGCGCCATGGCGCGGCTCCGAGCGCAGCGTCCTTTGCTACTCAAAACCCAAGATTAAGCGCAACCCTAATAGAAATATCAAAGAGACTGGCCAAGGTATTTTCTTTAGCGTTCTAGCACCACAAAGGCGACGGCATAATCAGCTTCGTCGCTTAGCGTGATATGGCTGGCAGTGACGCCGGCCACCTTCATGAGCCGGTCGGCTTCACCGCTAAGCAAAAAATGCGGCTTACCTAACGCATCGTTAATTACCTGGATATCGCACCACTGCATGCCATCACGCAGCCCCAAACCCAGCGCTTTAACAAAGGCTTCTTTAGCGGCAAAACGCTTAGCCAGAAACGCAGCAGGCTGGGCTTTCTGCAGCCAAACTGCATGCTCATCGGGGCCTAAAATTCGCAGTGCAAAGCGCGGGCCATGGCGCTGCATAGCCCGCGCAAACCGCTCAATGCGGGCAATATCAGAACCAATCCCAACGATCATCGCTTAAAAAACCTCTGAATAGAAAACCTCTTAATAGATACTTATGGTTAGTGCCCACAACAACCATTATGAACATGATCGGTTTCGGCATGCTCATGCTCATGGGCATCCAGGGCGGCCATTAAGCCTGCCTCTTGGCCAGCGATGATCAAACGTTTCATTTCCTGCACGGCTTCTTTGAGGCCCACAAACAGTGCCCGTGCAATAATCGCATGACCGATATTTAATTCATTTACACCCGGTAGCGCCGCAATCGCTTCCACGTTGTGATAGTGTAGGCCATGACCCGCATTGACGACTAAACCCAGCGAAATAGCGTGGGTGGCGGCTACTGTTAAGCGCTGATATTCGGCGTTAGCCACTTCACTACCGGGGCGTGCTTCTGCATAAGCCCCCGTATGTAACTCAATGGTTGGCGCCCCAGCACGCTGAGCGGCGTCAATCTGTTCAATCTCAGGGTCGATAAACAGTGATACATCGCAGCCTGCTGCAGCAAGGCGCTGGCAAGCACTGGCAATAGCATCAAAACCACCGACTACATCCAGACCACCTTCAGTGGTCAGCTCTTCGCGTTTTTCGGGCACCAGACAAACATGCACTGGGCGTACTTCTTCAGCCAGGGCAAGCATCTCTTCGGTGACAGCCATCTCTAAGTTCATGCGTGTATTCAATACGTCTGCCAATATCCGAATGTCACGCGGTTGAATATGGCGACGATCCTCACGAAGATGCACGGTAATGCCATCGGCACCCGCTTCCTCGGCCACTAACGCCGCTTGAACGGGATCGGGATAGCGCGTACCTCGGGCTTGGCGAAGTGTCGCAATGTGGTCAATATTGACGCCTAACAGTATCCGAGGGGGATGCATAGTGCCTCCAACGCAGCGATAAGATAAGAGTGTTTAGATAACTTCAATATATTATGGACGATGACGACGACGGGCTAGATTAATCATCAATTCCCGCGAGCGTAAAACCGTGGAACCTAGATGGGGAGCCAACGCCGCTCGCATCACTGCCTTTAGCGCATTACCCAGCCCCTCATGCTGCCAATCCCCCAGCTCAATATAGCGTAACGTACGCCCATCCAACCCACGCTCAGCGGCAATAAATGCACGGGTCGAGGCATCAAAGCGATAGCGGAGTTGCGGGTCCAATACGCCACCATCAGGTGTCGTAAACTGGGGTGTTGCCTCCAACGTTTCCAACAGCGCCCACTCATAGCGGCGCAGTGCCAGGGCGCGCTCTGAGGGCATTGGCAATGCTTCCAGCAGCGCCGTATAGAAGGCAAACATATCTGGCGCAGGCAACTCAAGGGGTAGCAGTCGGGTGGCAATTTCATTCGCGTAAAGCCCACAGAGTAAGCCTTCACCTGCTAGCAGTGCGGTCTGTCCCCTGGACTCCATTAACGTGAGTCGTTTTAATTCGCGACTCCCCTGCCAAGTGACGAAAAGAGGTGTAAAAGGCTGTAAACGCTGGCGCGATTTTGAGCCAGGCCGCTGCCCACCATGGGCAACGGCACGCACTCTCCCGTGATTGAGCGTTAATAGGTCTACCAACGCGCTGGTTTCACGATAAGGCCGACGATGAAGTAAAAACGCCGGCTCTGGCGGCATCGCTACGCTCAATCGAGGTCGTAGCCCAAGCTTTTCAACGCACGTTCATCATCCGACCAACCACGCTTCACTTTCACCCATAGGTTGAGCATGACTTTGGTACCCAGTGCGCGCTCCATATCCAGGCGCGCTTCGCGACCAATGCTTTTAATGCGGTCACCGTTTTCGCCAATCAGAATGACTTTTTGACCCTGGCGTTCAACCAGAATCAACGCGCTAATATGGGTAACACGCTCGGTTTCGCGAAACTCTTCAATTTCCACGGTCATCTGATAAGGCAGCTCATCACCCAACTGACGCATGACTTTTTCACGCACCATTTCAGCGGCCATAAAGCGTAAGCTTTTATCGGTGATTTGGTCTTCAGGGAAGAAATGAACGCTTTCAGGAAGATGCTTGGCCACTTCCTCTTCGAGGGTATCTACCTGAGTGCCATGTTTAGCTGAAATTGGCACGATGGCGGCGAAATTGCGGCGAGCACCGACCTCCGCCAACCAGGGTAGCAGATCACCTTTTTCACCCAGGCGGTCGACTTTATTGACCGCTAAAATGACCGGGGCTTTAACGTGCTCCAGGCGCTTTAATACGGCCTGATCCTCTTCTGTCCAACGAGTACGATCGATGATAAACACCACACAATCGACATCACGCAGCGCCTGAGTGGCGGCCTGATTCATAAAGCGGTTAATAGCCTTATTACGATCTTTGGTCATAATGTGCATACCCGGGGTATCCACATAGATGAACTGGGTCTCTTCAACCGTTTTGATACCCATAACCTGATGACGCGTGGTCTGCGGGCGCCGTGAGGTAATCGAAACTTTCTGCCCCAGAATGCGGTTCATGAGGGTGGACTTGCCAACGTTGGGTCGGCCTACAATGGCAACGAATCCGCAGGTTTGGCTCATGATTTGTCTCCAGGACTTTTTTCGAGGTACGACAGCGCTTCTTCTGCCGCTTGCTGTTCAGCATGGCGGCGGCTAGGGCCTTTACCAGTGGTATGCTCAGTCAACAGGTCAATGTAGCACTCCACGGTAAAGGTCTGGGCATGCGCCTCGCCCTTTACGCAGACAACTTCATAACGCGGTAACGCGGCTTGTCGCGATTGCAGAAACTCTTGCAGCCGCGTTTTAGGATCTTTCTGAGTATCTTGTAACGAGATATTTTCTAACCGCTCTGCGTACCAATCCAGTACACGGTCGCGTACCACATCCATACCTGCATCTAGGTAAATAGCCCCAATCACAGCTTCAACGGCATCCGCCAAGATAGACTCGCGCCGATGCCCGCCGCTTTTCATCTCGCCAGAGCCAAGGCGTAAACATTCGCCAAACTCCATTTCACGGGCCAGCTCTGCCAACGTCTGGCCTTTCACTAATCGTGCACGCAGGCGCGAAAGCTGACCTTCTCGTGCCTGGGGAAAGCGCTGAAACAGCGCTTCAGCAATAACAAAGTTAACAATGGAGTCACCTAGGAACTCCAGGCGCTCATTGTTACGACCACCGAAGCTGCGGTGGGTCATGGCCAGTTCCATTAGCGTTTCGTCGCCAAAGGTATGGCCGATTCGTCGGCAAAAAGCGATCAAGGAATTACTCACAGCTCTCCTACGTCATTGACGTTAACTAAAGTGACATAACTGACTAAACACATTCTAAGCATTTGCTTCATTCAATACGCCGTACGCTGGTAAAGCTTGGCAGACCACCGTCCCAATGCATCCATACAGCGAAGGCACGCCCCACAATATTCTCTTCAGGTACAAAGCCCCAGTAACGGCTATCGTTAGAGTGATCACGATTGTCGCCCATAGTGAAGTAGTGCCCTTCAGGGACTTCTACTTCACGCATTTGCGGGCCAGGGTCACGGGGATTGTTATAAATTAGGTGGCGTGATTCGCCCAGACGCTCTTCTAATAATAGCTGCTCGGGCGACCCCATGGGTCCCTCTTCGATCAACTCTTTGGCCACCGGCTCACCATTCACATAAAGCTGCTTACCCTCATAACGAATAAGATCACCCGGCATGCCTACCACGCGCTTGATGAAATTCACTGAGGGCTCGTCGGGGAAACGGAACACCATGACATCACCCCTTTCAGGGTCGTCAACTTCAAGAAAGCGGATATTCACCACTGGTAGCCGCAACCCATAGGCAAATTTATTAACTAAAATAAAGTCACCTACTTCCAGGGTGGGACGCATTGAGCCGGAGGGAATCTGAAACGGCTCGATGATAAAACTGCGCACCACCAAGACCACTAAAAGCACCGGAAAAAACGAGCGCGCGTAATCAACGGGCCACGGCTCTTTTAGTAGCTTTTCGCGGGTCGGCTCATCTAACCCTTCCTGGGTATTGGCATCCGCCGTTGCGACACGCTGGCGACGTTTAGGCTTTAATAGCAACACGTCCAGTAGATAAATAGCGCCCGAGAGCGCAACGGCGATTACCAGTAGTAATGAAAAATCCATGGGTAGTGTTCTTTCCTAGTCGTTTACCTTGAGCACAGCAAGGAAGGCATCCTGGGGAATTTCCACACGCCCCACTTGTTTCATGCGTTTCTTACCCGCTTTCTGTTTTTCGAGCAGCTTCTTCTTACGGCTGACGTCGCCGCCATAGCACTTGGCCGTTACGTTTTTGCGCAGCGCCTTTACGGTTGAGCGTGCAACGACTTGACCACCAATAGCGGCCTGAATTGCCACGTCAAACATTTGACGTGGGATCAGTTCTTTCATTTTCTCAACTAACAACCGGCCACGATTATGAGCGTGATCGCGGTGGATGATGACCGCTAGTGCGTCCACTTTGTCACCGTTAATCAACACATCGAGACGCACCAACTTGGCCACCTCAAAGCGCTCGAAGTTGTACTCAAGCGAAGCGTACCCCTTGGAGATAGACTTAAGGCGATCAAAGAAATCCATGACCACTTCAGACATGGGCAATTCGTAGGCCAACTGAATTTGGTTACCCAAAAACTGCATATCCCGCTGGGTTCCACGGCGCTGTTCACACTCAGCAATCACGTTACCCACATACTCTTGAGGAACCAGAATGCTAGCGCGAACGATCGGCTCACGCATTTCATCCACATCAGCCATATCAGGCAGCTTGGATGGGTTGGAGACGTAGTTGACGTCGCCATTTTTCATTGCTAACTCATAGACAACCGTAGGTGCGGTGGTGAGCAGGTCAATATCGTACTCACGCTCCAGCCGCTCCTGGACAATCTCCATGTGTAGTGTGCCAAGAAAGCCGACCCGAAAACCAAAACCCAGGGCGTCAGAATTCTCTGGCACATACTCAAGCGAGGCATCATTAAGCGCAAGCTTTTCAAGCGCATCACGAAAGTCTTCGTAATCATCCGCACTCACCGGGAACATACCCGCGTATACCTGCGGTTTCACTTTTTGGAAACCTGGCAAACGTGCTACATCGGGTGTTTTAGTGTGGGTAATTGTATCGCCCACCGGCGCACCGTGAATCTCTTTGATACCAGCGACAATAAAGCCTACTTCACCAGCACGCAGGATATCGGTCTGTTTACGCGCTGGAGTAAAAATACCTACTTCCGTGGTACCCCAGTCACGACCCGTTGACTTAATACGGATTTTATCGCCTTTGCGCAGCGTGCCATCAAATAAACGTACCAGCGAGACAACACCTAGGTAGTTATCAAACCAAGAGTCGATGATCAGTGCCTGCAAAGGCGCATCTGGATCGCCTTTGGGGGGCGGGATATCTCGCACTAAGCGCTCAAGTAGCGCATCAATACCAAGCCCGCTTTTGGCTGATACTTGGCAAGCATCGGTAGCGTCAAGGCCAATAATCTCTTCGATTTCCTGGGCAACCTTGTCGCAATCCGCTTGGGGCAAATCGATTTTGTTAAGTACCGGCAGAACTTCTAGCCCCTGCTCGATAGCGGTATAGCAGTTGGCTACGGACTGCGCTTCCACGCCCTGCGCCGCATCAACTACTAGTAGCGCCCCTTCACAGGCGTAGAGAGAGCGCGACACTTCGTAGGAGAAGTCGACATGTCCTGGGGTGTCGATAAAGTTAAGCTGATAAACCTGACCATCGGCAGCGGTGTAATCCAGCGTGACCGACTGCGCTTTAATGGTAATGCCACGTTCACGCTCGATGTCCATGGAATCGAGTACTTGCTCTTTTAACTCACGTTCAGTTAACCCTTCGCAGGTCTGGATCAGACGATCTGAGAGCGTCGATTTACCGTGGTCGATGTGCGCGATGATAGAGAAGTTACGTATGTGCTTAAGCTTTCCGTTGGGAACGTCTTGGGACATCGAGTCTGTTCTGCCTTAGTGGTACGCAAGCGGCCTTACAAGCAGACCGCTTCGAGAATTCGAAGCTCGAAAACAGCAGCCGTTTGAACTGAAGGGGCTATTTTCGACAAAAAGATATCCGCTATTGTAGCGATATGCGCAGGATAGGAACAGCAGTCCGGCGAGAACCGCCGGACTAGAGGTGAAAAAAGATGATTATTCTAGACGAAGTGCCACGAACAACGAGCGCCCCTCACGGAACAGACGCAGTGGAATAGCGCGATCAGTGGGTAGGCTTTCGACAATCTGCACCAGCTCCTCAGATGAAGAGACGCTGCGATGATCAATACTCACCAGCACATCGCCAGGGCGGATACCGGCGGTTGCTGCCACGCTATCAGGCTCTACCTGACGAACCTCAACACCGCCCTGGATATTGAGCTGCTCGCGCATGGCATCGTCAATTTCTGCCACCATCAAACCAAGGCGCACCTGATTATTGCTAGTGGTTTGTTCGGTCTCGCCTTCTGCATTTGGCCAGCTACCCAGCTCCACCGACTCAGAAATCTCTTCACCATCACGCATTAAGGTGAGCTCAACTTCACTGCCTGGAGCACCACGGCCAATCAAACGCGGCAGGCTGCTTGAGCGTTCAACTTCCTCGCCATTCACTTCAAGGATGACGTCACCCGCTTGCAGACCACCCCTTGCCGCTGGGCCTTCTGGATCAAGATCAGCAATCAACGCGCCAATTGCATCGTCCATACCGAAAGATTCTGCTAGATCCCGCGACACCGGCTGAATCATTACGCCTAACCAGCCGCGGTTAACCCGCCCATCTTCACGCAGTTGATCTGCTACATCCATGGCTACATTGATGGGAATGGCAAACGAAACCCCCATAAAACCGCCGCTGCGGGTGAAAATTTGCGAATTAATACCAACCACTTCTCCGTCTAAATTAAACAGAGGGCCACCGGAGTTTCCGGGGTTGATAGCCACGTCGGTTTGAATAAACGGTACGTACGCGTCACGTGGCAAGGTGCGATTAATCGCACTTACAATGCCCGCAGTGACGGAGTGATCAAAACCAAAAGGTGAGCCTATAGCAGCGACCCATTCTCCTACTCTGAGCGCATCTGAATCGCCTAGTGTGAGCGTTGGCAAGTCACTGGCATCAATTTTTAATAACGCCACATCGGTTTGTGCGTCGCTGCCAATGAGCTCTGCACTCATCTCACGGCGGTCGTTAAGTCGCACGAGAATTTCATCTGCGTCTTGAACCACGTGCGCGTTGGTCATCACGTAGCCATCATCACTAATGATGAAACCAGAGCCTAAGGATTGACGCTCTTCACTACGACCTTGGCCACTACTGGGTGGTGACGGGAAGCTATCACCAAAGCCCTCTCCAAAAAAATGACGGAAAATCTCAGGAATTTCCTGTCCGCCGAACCCAGGAGCACTACTGCGCTGAACCATTCTACTGGTTGAAATATTCACTACCCCAGGGGCAGCCTCTTCAACCAGCTCGGTAAAGTCAGGCAAGTTCTGCGCGTTAGCGACTGGTCCTAGGGTTAGCAACGCAACAACGCAGACCCATAGAGTGGATGGGAGAACCAAGCGTTTCATGCAAGCGCTCCTACTTGAGGTGATAGTAATCAAAGGCGGCGCAACTCATAGTGAGGTGCAGGCCAACTAACTGACCAAACACGGGCGAAAGCGTTCACTTTGCCCACGCAATAGATATTTAACACTGATAGCGCCACTTACCAAGGTAACAAAAAAGGTCAACGGAGCAAGCCAAACAGCTCCATTCAATAACGAAGCCAAACCGGATAGGAGTAATGCTGCAATAAGTGGCAGTGCGTAAATACAAAAAGCCAGCAGCGTAATAGAGGTACGCGGCAGGCTAATCGTGACATGACTTCCTATAGGGTAAAGCTGCTCTACTTTCGCATGCTTATTCGGCACAGTAATGGCAACGCGCTGACTGCGCCGCCGGGACAGCAGCCCTAAACCACATCCGCGGCCTTGCGCGCACTGCTCGCAGCTTTCTTGAGCAGATATCTCGACGACAGGACCATGAGCGGTATAGTCCACAACATTACCGGTGCGTAACAGTGAAGCGCAGGAACTGGATGTTACCATTCAATTTCTCGAGTGTTCTCGTTGCAAGCTCTCTTCATCGAAAGTGATTAAGCTGACAATACGCTGAAGAGTGGCGACAGGTAGTTCACCGATGGCAACTAGCTGCCAGCGGCCCTCGTCAGTGGTGTAGTGCTGAATAGCCACGGCAGATACACCCAATTGCTGAACACCCTCTTGCAGATCGTTAGTATCTTCTGAAGAAAGAGGCTCTACAAAAACACTCACCGTGGCTAGGCCGTCGCTATAGACACGCTGATGGACATCACCCTCTGAAAAAGTGATCGGTTGGGCAACAAAACCTTCAGGCAACCACGTCGTGTGCCAGGGTGTATTCAAAGCCACCTGAGGGGCGTCGACGCGAACACTACCCGTATATCTTTCGGGTGACTGTAACTGAGTAATTTGGAAGGTTTCAATGACCCGCCCCTGCCGATCATTGAGTACTTGTTTGAGCAGCAGCCCAGTATCGCGATCTATCCACCACTCATGGGCAAAACGCCACTCATCGAGAGGTTCGAAATCGAGTTTAACAGCATCTCTGCCTGCTACACGGGCATTCTCTTCAAGCTCAATCGTGTAAAGCTGATCAAGATGCGCCGCCCATTTCGCGGGCGAAGGCAGCTCTCCATTACTGTTCTCTTCGGTCCAGGCAAGCCTTCCTACCGGTGAACGTCTCTCGATACTGACAGAAGGGCCATCAAGATACTGCACTACCTGTTGGCGTATGCCATCCTGAATTCGGTGCGAAAGCGCTAATGTCCGAACATCCACCGCATCAATCGCGACAGCTCTTGCCTGAAAAGCATAACAGTGGCTAGCCCACAAACCGCGCTCAAGCCACTGTATCGCATTATCCGGCATATCTGCCTGGGGTGTCCCAGCACACTCATAGCCTACATGGCTTTCTGAGTCTTCCGTATATACTTGGGGTGAAAACAACCCCACCGCCACTACCAGCACCCATACGGGCTTAGCTCGCCAGGAAACTATCACTCTAAGCATTCCCATTTTGAGCATTCCCTACTCACCTAGTGAACACATTCGCAAGAGGTGGTATACATTTTAGCGTTGACCTAAAGGTTCAGTCACCGCTGAAGATCGCATTAACGGCATCCAACTATCACCACTACCGTAAGCTGCACTTTGCGTATGTTGCTCTAAGTAGGATTGCAGTAAACGAATCTGGTCTACATCAATATTAGTGCCTTGCGAGGCACTAACACCCTGAGGTGCCTGTGCAGAGAAGCCAGCGTCACTAACATTCATGAGACCACTTTGAGCTGACTGCCCACTAAGACGAAATGGGGTAGGCTCAAACATCGGCATCTCAGTACGCGAGGCGACGGCAGGTTGTGACCCTAGATTCACCGGCTGTACTTGCACAGCGGTAGTAGTACCAGGTGATGTCGTAGCAATTCCGCCACCGCTTTGACTAACGGTCGAGTCGTTGCCAAAAAACTGTACGCCAGTAATCACCATCAGCGACACAGCAGCAGCAACACCCGCGCCACGAGCGAATGAGATTCCTCCTGAACGCGTCGCCACCTGAATATGGTCGTCGTGCATCGAAGGCACAGGCTCATCGCGCAACTTGGCCATAATACCAGCAGAAAGATCGACACTTACATCAACACCCCGTTCACGTTGCATCATGCTGCGTGCAAGGTGATAACGCCGCCAGGTGTCTGCAGCGTCAGCATCATTTGGCAGTGCCTTCAACACTCGGCGCAGCTCAAGATCATCACTTTCACCATCCATTAACACCGAAAGTGATTCCCGTGTGTTTTGACTCATACTTCACACCCTCACACTGTTTAAAAGAAGTACTGGAACGACAGTCGCTCTTTGAGCACTACCACACCGACGACTTCACAGGCCAAAACCCTGTTATCAATCCTAAATTAACAACGCTTGGCTTACTCAACACAACAAACGTATTAATTAGGATAGTCACGCTTTATGACGCTCTGTACGCCAGACAGTTCACTAAAAAAAGCAAAACCTTAATTTCTGACGAAGGCATACCAGTACAATCATATCGCTTACTTGCTAAGACTATCACTCATCACGACTGTTCCGTGCCGTAGACACAAACGGCCGAATATGTTCGTCCACCGCCTCACGAGCACGGAATATTCGCGACCGCACAGTGCCTACCGGGCACTGCATTACCTGGGCAATGTCTTCATAAGCTAAACCATCCAATTCACGCAGGGTGATTGCCGTGCGCAAATCATCGGGTAGGTTTTCGATTGCTTGATACACCGCGGCCTCTAGCTGGTCTCTGGCAATCGCTGCTTCTGGTGACTCAGCGTCAGCTAACCGGCCACTTTGGTCGATAATTTCAGCATCGACGATATCCAAATCACTGCCGGGAGGACGTCTGCCTCGTGAAACTAAATAGTTTTTGGCAGTATTAATCGCAATACGGTACATCCATGTGTAAAAGGCACTCTCCGCACGAAATTTGCCTAGCGCGCGGTACGCCTTGATAAATGCCTCCTGTGCCACATCCTGAACCTCAGAGTGGTCATGTACATAGCGGCCAATAAGGCCAATAATTTTATGCTGGTACTTCTTTACCAGCAGATCGAAAGCGCGCGTATCGCCTTTTTGAGCCCGTTCAACAAGCTGTTGGTCTGTTTCCCGAGTGCCCATTCACACGCTCCTCCAGCTCGTACGGCGTGCGCCGAGCCCCATTCCTATTAGCCCTAACAAGTGGGCGTTCACAGCGAGCAGCATAGCGTCCCTTGGGCATTGATTAACAATAGAGTGATATAAAAAGGCGAACGTGTCGCCCAAACCAGTTACTGCATTCTATGACAAAGCTATTTATCACAAAGCTACGTTTTATAAAGGTACTGTATTTTTAATAACAAAGGGTCAGTGTTACGCGTTCAACGAATCGCTTCAAGACATGGCAGCAATCGCCATTCTTTTTCCTCAAACCCAGCGGCTGACACTTTTCATTCATCTATAGTTCCACAACAATTGATTTTTACTGCCCTGGCAAGCCATAGTAGTCGCCACTTTAATCGCCCCCACTTCTTCAGCCATTACGCAAGCACAGGTAGCAAGATGTCAGAACAGCAGGTTAATAATCTTAACGTCCTCGCTCAAGACGTTCTCACCACGCCGGAAGCTCTCAAAAACGCCGTACCGCTAACGGATGCAGCAGAACGTAGCGTAATTGAAGGCCGTCAAACCATTCAAAACATCCTGGAGGGCACCGACCCGAGACTGCTCGTAGTGGTTGGCCCATGCTCAATTCATGACGTTGAAGCAGCGCTGGATTATGCCCGCCGCCTACGCACGCTTGCCGATCAAGTGAGCGACAGTCTATATATCGTTATGCGCGTCTATTTTGAAAAGCCGCGCACAACCGTAGGCTGGAAAGGCCTAATCAATGACCCTCACCTCAACGACTCCTTTGAGATTGACGAAGGGTTGCACATTGCTCGCAAGCTACTAGTCGATCTCGCCGAAATGGGCTTGCCGCTCGCCACTGAGGCACTGGATCCTATCTCTCCTCAGTACTTGCAAGATTGCATTAGCTGGTCCGCAGTTGGCGCACGCACTACAGAGTCGCAAACGCACCGCGAAATGGCATCAGGCCTATCCTGCCCTGTCGGCTTCAAAAACGGCACCGATGGCAGCTTAGATGTTGCGATTAACGCATTAGAGTCCGTTGCCAGTCCACATAATTTCCTGGGTATTAACCAAGCAGGCCAGGTCGCGATTATTCGCACCCGCGGCAATGCTTACGGTCACGTGGTCCTTCGTGGTGGCAATGGCAAACCTAATTACGATAGCGTTAGCGTTGCACTTGCTGAGCGCGAACTGGCCAAAGCCAAGCTTTCACCCAACATCATGATTGACTGCTCCCATGCCAACTCAAATAAAGATGCGGCTCTTCAACCTCTGGTATTGGAGAACGTTACCAACCAAATACTGGAAGGTAACACCTCCATTATCGGCTTAATGGTCGAGTCCAACATTGGTTGGGGCAACCAAAAACTGACCTCGGATCTTAGCCAACTACAGTACGGTGTTTCCATCACCGACGCCTGTATAGATTGGGATACCACGGTAGAAGCATTCAAACGCATGAACGAAAAGCTTACCGACACACTGGTTAAGCGTATCACTAAGTAGCTTTCAAACCCCGCCACGGCGGGGTTTTCAGTTACTGGCTGATCTCGCGCCGAAAAGGTGGCAGTGCATCCAGCAGCGCCTGCCCGTAGCGACGGGTAATCACACGCTTATCCAGCAGCGTGATAGTACCGTGATCGCTCTCTTTACGAATCAAACGTCCACAGGCCTGAACCAGCTTTATAGACGCATCTGGCACGCTAATGCGCATAAACGCATTGCCCCCCTGACTCTCTATCCATTCCGCCAATGTGGCGCCAACAGGATCATCGGGCACCGCAAACGGCAGCCGCGTAATCACCACATGAGTCAGGTAATCACCGGGTAGATCAATCCCCTCGGCAAAGCTTGCCAAGCCAAAGATAATGCTACCCTGGCTACGATCAACCGCCGCCCGGTGACGTTCAATAAGCTCACGCTTAGGCAGCGCGTCCTGAGCGAGCACGCGCCCTTTCACACTGGCAGGCAAGGCCTTGTCTACCGCTCGCAGTTGAGCACGGGACGAGAACAGCACCAGTACCGCCTCCTTATCTTCCAACTGCGAGACAAAGCTGACGATAGCTCGCTCGTGGCCTTCCCTGTCGCCAGGGTCGGTGGCTTCTTTAGGCACACGCAGCACGGCATTTGCATAATCGAAGGGGCTTGGCAGCGCCTGATAGCGATAGCGATTGGCAAGCCCTGCCCGCTCCTGCAGACGCTCAAAGCGCCCAAGTGCGGTCAATGTCGCCGAGGTAACCACTGCTCCATGACAGCGCCCCCATAAATGCTTGGCCAGGGTATGTGCAGCAGAAACGGGACTGGCAGAGAACTCCACCTCCGGCTCACCTGCAACACGACTCAGCGTAATCCAGCGAGCGCTGGGTGCCTCATTGGCAACATCCTGCTCACTAAATGCTTGCCAAAGTGCATGCGCTTCTAAAGAACGCCCATGAAGCAGCGCCACCAAGGGCAACCAAGCCTCTGCCTGCTCACGGTCAAGGCCGGTCTGCTTATCAGGATCCAGGCTTTCACGCAGAATATCGCTAATGCTTTCCAAGCAGCGCGACAGCGAAGCAAACATCACCAATAGCTGCTGCGCTTGCTCACGCAGGGCATCGGGCACCTGGCCTTTCTCAAAACGCGATTGATGGGTAGCCTCTTCGTCGGCCAAACCGTTTGGCCGCCCGGCCAGTTGATACCCCATGCTAAACACATCGCCCAGAGCAGGCTCAAGGTTATGAATAAGCTCTGGCAAGCTAACCAATAAGCGAGCCACTGTAGGCTGAATGGCCAACGCCTGATGAAGATCGGTCAAACTGCTTTTTAGCGTTTTAAGCCAGCGCAAGCAGCCATGCACCGCAAAGCGGTGAGCAAAGTGGGAAAGCGCCTTCTCTGGCAGGTGATGACCTTCATCAAATACAAAGATGCAGTCAGCGGGATCAGGCAAAATAGCGCCACCACCCAAGGCCAAGTCGGCCAGCACTAGATCGTGATTGGCAACGATGACGTCAGCATTTTCAAGCTCGCGTCTGGAACGAAAGAACGCGCAGGCACCGAAGTGGCCGCAGCGCCTGCCAGTACATTGGCGATGATCCACCGTCAGCCGTCGCCAGTGGGCGTCTTCTATTGCCTCGGGCCAATTATCACGGTCACCTTCCCACTCGCCTTGGCCATAAGCTTGCGCCATATCGCTGGCAATCACGGTGAAGTCACTACTTTGCGTTTGCAGCGACTGTTCGAACAGCGACAGCGTTGGGTTAGGCTCAGTGCCTTCGAGCGCCTGATCCAGCCGCGCCACGCATACATAGCGACCGCGCCCTTTGGCTAATGCATAGCGAAAGGCGATGCCACTGTGGCTGGCGAGTGAGGGTAAGTCCTGATTAAGCACCTGCTCTTGGAGAGCGACCGTGGCTGTTGAAATAATTAGCCGCTTGCCACGCGCTTTAGCGATTGGCAAGGCAGCAATCAGATAGGCCAGGGTTTTGCCGGTACCGGTGCCTGCTTCCAGCACGCAGACATGGGTATCGCTAGTCCGCTTGCCCTCGCTGTCGCTCTCAATATTACCGAGGGTGCGGGCAATTTCAGCGATCATCATGCGCTGGCCGTAGCGTGGGGTTAGCTCAAGGTTCTCCACCACGCGACGGTAAGCGTCTTGAATTTCGCTTTTGAGGGCTGTATCAAGCATACCGCTTAGAGCATACCTTCCGGCGGATGCACGCAGGGTAGCTTGTCATTGATATAGCGTTCGATTTCCGGCAACGAGAAAGCATCCTCTTCGCCGACGAAGCTAATCGACACACCCTTGGCACCGGCACGGCCAGTACGGCCAATACGGTGTACATAATCTTCCGGGTCTTCAGGCAGGGTGTAATTAATGACGTGGCTTACGTCTTCAATATGGATCCCACGGCCAGCAACGTCGGTTGCGACCAGCACCTGAATTTCACCTTCGCGGAAGCTCTCCAGGGTTTTGATACGCTGCCCCTGAGGCACATCGCCGGAAAGCATGGCAACGCTTACGCCTGCTTTTTTTAATAAATCATCCAGCTTGCGCACTAAATCACGACGGTTACCGAAGACCATGACACGCTCAAAGCTTTCCTGCTGGAGCAAATTCACCAGCAAACGCTGCTTGTCATCATCGGAGACCATATACACGCGCTGATCAATGTCCGCCTGATTTTCAACGGTGACTTCGATCTCAACGTGGGCAGGATTCAATGTCCACTGGCTTGCAAGATTCAAAATATCGTCAGTAAAGGTGGCCGAGAAGAGAAAAGTCTGGCGCTCTTCTTTTTTCGGCGTGTAGCGAATAATCCGCTTCACATCAGGAATAAAGCCCATCGACAACATACGATCTGCTTCATCCAGTACCAATACTTCGACTTCATTAAGGTCAATATCGCGTTTCTGATGGAAATCCAACAGACGCCCTGGCGTTGCTACCAGAATATCGATCTTACTACTCAGGCTTTCACGCTGCTTTTGATAGTCCATGCCGCCGACGACACTAGCAACATTAAGCTGGGTGAAGCGTGATAACGCTTTAGCATCTTTTTCGATTTGCAGTGCCAGCTCGCGGGTAGGCGCAATAATCAGCGCGCGCGGTGCACCTGGTTTTTGACCCTCAGGTGTTGGCTCTTCGAGGAAGTAGGCCATCACAGAGATCAAAAAGGCCGCGGTCTTACCGGTTCCCGTTTGCGCTTTGCCGACAATGTCACCACCTAGAAGCGTTTGGCGCAGGGCCTCAGCTTGAATAGGTGTGCAGTACTCAAACCCTTGGGCATGAATAGCGCGCATTAATGGCAGCGGCAGATCAAAGTCATGAAAGCGCCATTTGCCGGCCACGGCGGGCACCTGAAACTGACGAAGATCCCAGTTCGACTGGCGACGACGCGGTTTCCGACGGCGGCGCTTAGGCTTGCGGTTCTGGGCCGGTGCTGTGGTCTGTTCCGACTCGCTCATAGGCTGTCTATCTGTCCATTGCTGTGGAGGTTAGGCATCTTGACGTGCGCATTGTACCAGGGCTTGGCGATAAGAGCGCGTCCTGCTGTCGAAGGAGCCCCAAGGCCTGTTAGAATAGCGCTCAAATCGACGTTAGGAGCGCGACATGACGCGTAAGAAAAAAACACGTTCACTGGCCGACAAGGTGACTATTCGTACCGGTCGGCGTAAAGATTATAAAAAGTGGCGCCACGACAACCCCGATCAAGTCGCCCCTTCGCGCCGTTTTGTGGCTAAAAAACAGCAACAGCGCAAGCTCCAGGCCGTCAGAAAACTTGCTCGCCAACAGGCTGGACAGGAGATTGCTATTCACCCTGATAAAGCTGACAGCGGCGCTAACAAACCTCAGGGGGATGATGCGTAATGCGTTTGGTTTCGTTCAACATTAATGGCATCCGAGCACGCCTTCCTCAGTTACAGGCGCTGATCGATACTCAGCAGCCAGATGTGATTGGGCTGCAAGAAACCAAGGTGCAAAATAGTGAGTTTCCATTAGCCGACGTTGAGGCAATGGGCTATCACGTCTTTTATCATGGCCAAAAAGGCCATTATGGCGTTGCATTAATGTGCCGCCAAGCACCTCAAGACGTATTTTACGGCTTCCCCGATGATGATGAAGACGCCCAGCGTCGCATGATCGGCGTTCGCCTGCTGGCCGACGATGGCGAGCCTGTCACGGTATGGAACGGTTATTTTCCTCAGGGTGAAAACGTTACCCACCCAACTAAATTTCCCCATAAAGAGCGCTTTTACGGCCAGCTAGCGCGACTGCTAAACGATCAGCATCGCCCTGACGAGCGGCTGGCAGTGATGGGTGATTTTAATATCTCCCCTGAAGATCAGGATATCGGCATCGGCGAAGCCAACCGCAAGCGCTGGCTGCGCGAAGGTAAAGCCAGCTTTCAGCCTATTGAACGCGAATGGCTCGAAGGGATTAAAGCCTGGGGGCTTAGTGATAGCTATCGCCTCTGCTACCCACAAACCAATGACCGCTTCAGTTGGTTTGACTATCGCTCCAAAGGCTTTGATCAGGAGCCTAAGCGCGGTCTGCGCATTGATTATATTCTGGTCACCCAGGCGTTAGGTGAAAAAGTTACTGACGCGGGCATCGACTACGACCTTCGCGCCATGGAACGCCCTTCTGATCACGCACCTACCTGGAGCGACTTTGCTATTTCGCTTAAAACTTAGCTCGCTTAAATCCTAACCATTATCATCAGAGGTTTTCTAGTTAAAGCTGGCAAGCCACTGAGACGCTTCTTCATCGCCCAACGCTGAGGCTTGGGCAAAGGCTTGTTGGGCTTGGTCATCCTTACCCCAGGCATAAGCGAGCTGGCCATAGGCGCGCCAATCAGCAGCTGATTGAGTCTGCAGCGCCAAGGCTTGCCAAGCATTGAGCGCTCTCTCAACGTCTTTGGCCTGCCGCCAGGCGTTGGCAAGCAGGCGCAGATTGGTTTCATCGCGGACAATATTGCCCTCACCCAGTGCCTGCTCTAAATGCTCTGCTGCCCGCGCGGGGGTACCGCCCGCAAGATGTAGCTGAATTAACAGCCAGCGGTCTTCCGATTGCGTTAATTTGCCTAACTGCCACGCCATCTCCCATAGGCCAGCAGCAACACCGGCTTGTCCTGCCTGCTGGGCAAGCCCAGCCGCTTGACGCCATTGGATAGCATCGCTTTCGGCATTCAAACCTTCCAGCAAATAGCTCAATGCCTGATCGCTTTGACCGGCATTACGATAGACCGCCAGCATTAGGGCTTGTTGATTTTCATCAGGCTGCTGGTTGAGATCAGATGCCTGCTCAAGCGCTTGATCAAGCCAGTTCGCGGCCTCCTCCCAGCGCTCTTGCTGCGCCAGCAGGCGGGTTAACTGCCAAGTGGCATCGATATCTTGATGGCTGGCTAACCACTCACTGAGCAACTCAATGGCCTGATCACGCTGACCGGCGGCACGGCGCAACGACGCCTCTTCACGAAGCCAGCGTGCCGCCTGAGCACTATCTATACCTTCCAACTGACGGGCAGTTGCCAAACGGTCTGCCGCCGGGCCGGGCTGCTCTTGACGGGCTAACGCGCCTGCTGCGAGCTGCTGGTAAAGCGCGCTGGCCCAGCGATCAGCTTGGTTGCCAGCCGACAAGCGCTCGGCTTGAGCGGTTGCCCGCTCGACAACGTTGGATAACGCACCCTCTTGCAACTGGGCCTGCAGCGCGTTGAGGTCGGCAATCACATCCCCGCGCAAGGCAGGACTTGCAAGGGCGGACGCTGACCAGGCACCCAGCAAAAGCACACATAAAAACTGCTTCATAACGCTACCTCAACTGAAACTCGATTCGCTGAGTGGCATTGCGCAACTGATCGCTGGGCTCAAACTGCCACTGGGCAATCGCCTCCTGGGCAGCCTCTTCAAACACCCGGCGGGGCTGTGCATTGGTTACCCTTATAGACGAGGCATCCACACTGCCATCGCGACGAATCATAAATGCCACTTCTACAAAGCCTTCCATGCCCCGCCGCTGTGCCCGGGTGGGGTAGCTTGGATTAACCCGGCTGGTCGGTGTGGCTTGACCTACGCTAACCGGCTCATTCGACGGTGCGGGCTGGGCTTGCGGAGCCGCTTCGCGCTCAGCAGGCGCTGCATCCGAAGCCGTCGATGAAGCACTCTGGGTAGGCGCAGGTGGCGCTTCAGGAGGTGGCTCGGGCGATGGCGTTGGTTCTGGCTCTGTTGCAGGCTGGGGCTGAGGCTCCGGCGTCACCTCCGTTAGCTCAGGCAATTCACTATCCATTGCAATGGGCTCAACGGGCTCATCAGGAAGCTCGACTTCCGGCATGCTAATCGCACTATCGGCCACCGGTGGCGGCTCAGGCGTTGGCATGGGTGGTGGCGCTTGCTGGGGAGCACTCTGAACGGGCTGTGGCGCAGGCGCTTCTTGCTCTGGGGCCACCTCGGGCGCTTCCACCATGGTCATGGCCATACTCATGGTCAGCTCTTCAGGCTGCTGTTCTGGTGGCGTCACCAGCTGTGCTAGCAGCCAGAATAAACCTACCGCGAACACCACACCTCCCAGTAACGAAAGCAGGTGACGCATCATGAACCACTCCGACTCGCCGCCACCGCAATTTGATCGACGCCCGCCTCACGCAAGCGATCCATTACCTCGATCAATAGCCCGGTGGTCGACTCACGATCCGCTTGAATAACGACTGAGCCATCTTCACTTAGCATCTCAGCCACCTGTTGGCCAACCCGGTGTATATCGACTGGGCTGCCATCTACCCATACCGCGCCTTCCGGAGAAACCGCCACAAGCACCTGGGCATCCGGACGCGGGGTAGCCGCGCTGGATTCAGGACGATTAATCTCTACACCGCTCTCTTTGACAAAGCTGGTGGTCACGATAAAGAAAATTAGCATGATAAATACGACGTCGAGCATGGGAGTCAGGTTCACTTCATTGCTCTCAGCCGTGGCATCTATAGAACGGCGTCTACGCATCACTCTCCTCCACTGCCCGCGCCAAGCGATCATGCAGTCGCTGGTCTTCACGACGAATGACGTGCTCTAAACGACTAATAAATAAAAGCCCTACAACGGCGATGGCCATACCGGTCAAGGTCGGCAGTGTTGCCCGGGCGACACCGTCAGCCATGGCACGCGCCTGATGAGTCTCACTCAGCGAAAGGCTGTCGAATACACTAATCATGCCGGTTACCGTGCCTAGCAAGCCCAGTAACGGACACAGGGCTACCAGAAGTTTTAGCCACGGCAACGGCTTATGCAGCTTGGCTACCAGTGCCTCGGCCCAAACATGACGCAACGTGCGCGCACTCCAACTGCGGTGGTCGCTGCGCGCCGCCCAGCGGCGCAATAGCTGGCGACGCGCGATGCGCCAGGTAACCCGGTAATACCACCAACGCTCCATAGCCATGGCAAATACCAGCACGGCCACCACTGCCAGCACGACCAGTACGGCGCCACCCGCCTCCACTAAACGCTCAACCGGCTCAAGCCAAAGAGGAAGAGTGGGCATGTTAATTCACCACAGGTGTGTGAGATTCCAGATGATCCGCCAAGGTGGCGCTCGCCTGCCCTTCAATTACGTGGGTTAAGTAACGGCTGCGACCCGATAGCGCTGTTTGTACAAAAAGCAGCGGCACGGCGGTAATCAAACCCAATACGGTGGTGACCAGCGCCTGACTAATACCGCCGGCCATTAACTGTGGGTCACCGGTGCCAAACACGGTAATGGCCTGGAAGGTCACGATCATGCCGGTCACTGTGCCCAGCAATCCGAGCAGCGGCGCGATAGCCGCCAGCAATTTAACTATCGGCTGACTGCGCTCTAACCGTGGCAGCTCGGCCAATACTGCTTCATCCAGCCGCGCTTCCAAGGCCTCCGGCGTTTGATGTTTATCCATGCCTTCAAAACGGAGTAACACACGGCCCAGCGGATTATTGGATTGCAACTGATCAAGGGATTGGCGCTGGCGGCGAACACGCACGCTGACCAGCACGAGGTACAAATACTGACCCACGCCTACGATCAAGCCTAAAATACCCAACGCCACAACGACATAACCTACATAGCCACCTTGCTGGAAGCGCTCCCATAAACTAGGGCGCTGGGTCAACGCCTGTAGCACGCTGCCTTGAGTGGGGTCGACGGCAAACACAGTGCTTTCGCCCTGATAGTAGCCAGGTATCAGACCGCCAATTTCCTGCGGCGTGCGCGGCATCACTGCCAAGCTGCCATCGTTTTCGTTACGCTGAAGCAACTCACTGTCGGTAAAAGCAGCAAAATCCCCAAGCTGGATCAGCTCGCGAGGAACAACATCGCCGTTGGCATCCGCGACCGGTAACTCAAGGCGTTGTGCGCGCCCAGTACGGGCGGTTAGGGCCGCCAGGCGATCAACCATGGTTTCTAACTGATGGCGCTCAAGCACTTCAACTTCATCTAAACGCGGAGGAAGCGCATCCTCATTCAGGGTTAACAGACTATCGACGCCTAATGCATTGCGTATTTCTGAGCTGTGCCGGGCAAGATTAGCCAGCAAGCCTGACAGCGCTTCGCCCTGCTCTACCTGGCGCTCAGAGAGCTCGCTCGCCAGCTGGCTTTGCTCTGCCTGCTGAGCCTGTAGATCGTCATACTGCTGCTGAGCGCTTTCATGCTCGCTGCTCGCCTGCTCCAACGCGGCTTCTAACGCTTGCTGGTCGTCCAAAAAGCTCATCAGGCGCTGCTGATCGCGCGCCTCAGCAGCCTCACGGGCTTCGCGTAGCGTATTACCGCTATCGGTTTGTGCCAGGGAGACGCCACTGATCGCCATCAGCATCAGTAGCGCGCAGGTGTAGCCAAGACGGCGAATAACGAGACAATAAGTAGGTAGGCAATAACGGCTCACTGTTGCTCTCCCTGCTGGTCGTTCACACTAATTGAGAGCGGTAAGGTTAAGAGGTCTGGCGCACGCTGATCTTCTGCCATGCGCAGACCATTGCGTACTTCACGCAGGTAATTATCATCTAACGGCTGCCAGGCGCCCGCTTCTGCATTCCACACGCCGCCCTCGCGACCGTCCGGCGCTAAGTAATAAAATCCGATACGCCCGATACGCAGAAAGTCCACCTCACGAGTGCGCTCGTCTTGGCGCAAACGACCACGCCAGCTGTCGATATCACGTCCGTAATCGAGCTCAACGCGCCACGCTTCGAGCAGCCCATTAATACGCTCAATGGTATTGGCACCTTGCTGGTCTGGCTGGCGTTGAACACGCGCTAAACGCTCATCACGTAGAAATGGCAAATCACCCTCTATCCAATGAGTGAGCTGCTCAGCCATATTTTGCTCAATCTCGGGAAGTGCTGCGCGCGTCTCTTCAAGGGTATCTAATGCAGTGGCTAGACGCTGCTGGCGTTCGGCTTCTTCGGCTAAACGCCCGGCCAAGGAAGCATTATCTGCATTCATCTGGCGGGTTTCGCGCTCTAAGCGGCGCAACTCCTCCAACTGCTCACGGGTTTGCTCATCAGCAGCATCAATTTGCTCCTGAAGTGCCGCCTGGGATTGCTGGGCTTCCACACTATCGGCCGCTTGAGCCACTGCTTCGTCACTTGCCAATAGCGTGCCACTGGCCAGCACTCCTGCTAGCCACCATCCACGCAAGGCAAAGAAAGGCCTGTTCAGCACGTCAACACTCCGTCACTGAGTAGCGGGCAGTTGCACTGCCGCTAAAAACTAATTAGGTATACGAACGATTTGCGTTTATCTTTTGCACCGTCTAGCCTACCACTAATATAATAAATGACAATATTTATCATTAACATCTGTGAAACACTTTGTCATAAGCACAAAAAAGCGGGAGCTCTTTTGAACTCCCGCTTTTTATTACCGCTACCAGACTCACTGCGTTGCTTAAGTACCAGTCCGCATTAGCTTCTTTTTAGAAAGCCCAGTCGTCGTCTTCCGTGGCGACGGCTTTGCCGATCACGTAGGAGGAGCCGGAGCCGGAGAAGAAGTCGTGGTTCTCATCGGCGTTAGGCGACAGCGCTGCCATAATGGTGGGGTCTACATCGGTCACGCTGCTGGGGAACAGCGGCTCGTAGCCGAGATTCATCAGCGCTTTATTGGCGTTGTAGTGAAGGAATTTCTTAACGTCTTCACTCAGGCCGACCTCATCATAGAGCGACTCTGTATAGCGCACTTCGTTGTCGTAAAGCTCTAGCAGTAGCTCATAGGCGTAATCTTTAACTTCCTGCTGACGCGCCGGGGTTGCTTCCGCCAGCGCCTGCTGGAATTTGTAGCCTATATAGTAACCGTGCACCGCTTCGTCGCGAATAATCAACCGGATTAAGTCGGCAGTATTGGTCAGTTTGGCGTGGCTTGACCAATACATTGGTAAGTAGAAGCCCGAGTAGAACAGAAACGACTCAAGGAACACGCTGGCGACCTTGCGCATCAGTGGGTCATCGGAGCGGTAGCGCTCTAAAATCAGCTGCGATTTTGCCTGCAGCGTAGGGTTCTCTTCACTCCAGCGAAATGCATCATCGACATCGCGCGTGGCACACAGCGTTGAGAAAATAGAGCTATAGGAGCGCGCGTGCACCGACTCCATAAAAGCGATGTTGGTATATACCGCTTCTTCATGGGGTGTACGGGCATCTTCCATCAGCACCGGCGCACCAATGCTACTCTGGATAGTATCCAGCAGCGTCAAACCAGTGAATACACGGATAGTCAGTTGCTTCTCTTTATCCGTTAGGGTATTCCACGACTGAATATCGTTTGAGAGCGGCACCTTTTCAGGCAGCCAAAAATTACTGGTTAAGCGGTTCCACACTTCCAGGTCTTTATCGTCTTGAAGCCGGTTCCAGTTAATCGCATCAACCCGCGATAAACGTTGCATGGTGTTCATAGCGTTACTCTTTAAAATTCGCTCAAAAACGTGCGCTCAACGCCCGGGTAACAAAACCCGGGCTGGCAAAAAAACGGGCCTAATAAAGCGTCGCGCTCAATAACTGACGCTGTGCTTAAGTCGCCTAACGGTTATAGAGTGCAGGAGACGCAACCTTCTACCTCGGTACCTTCTAAAGCGCTTTGACGTAGGCGGATGTAGTAAAGGGTTTTGATCCCCTTCCGCCAAGCATAAATCTGCGCTTTGTTGATATCCCGCGTACTGGCGGTATCAGGGAAGAACAGGGTTAATGATAGGCCCTGGTCAACGTGCTGCGAGGCTTCCGCGTAGGTATCAATAATTTTCTCAGGGCCAATTTCATAGGCGTCCTGGAAGTAAGCGAAGTTCGCCTCATTGAGGAACGGTGCAGGGTAATAAACACGCCCCAACTTGCCCTCTTTACGGATCTCGATTCTCGCCGCCACCGGGTGAATACTGGAGGTGGAGTTGTTAATATAGGAGATTGAGCCCGTTGGCGGCACGGCCTGCAGGTTACGGTTGTATAAACCGTGAGCCATAACCGAGGCTTTTAGCTCTTGCCAATCATCTTGGGTCGGCAGCGCAATGCCACTGCGCTCAAACAGTTCACGTACTTTGCCGGTGCGCGGCAGCCACGCCTGTTCGATATATTTAGTGAAAAACTCACCCGAGGCGTAGGTAGAGTTGGCAAAATCTGCAAACGTATCGTTATGCTCAATGGCCAAGCGGTTAGACGCACGGATGGCATGGAAGGCAACGCAGTAGAAGTAGAGATTGGTAAAATCCAATCCTTCATCAGAGCCGTAGTAGATATGCTCACGCGCCAGGTAACCGTGCAGGTTCATCTGCCCCAAGCCAATCGCCCGCGACTTTGCATTGCCTTCGGCAATAGAGGGTACGCTACGAAGATTGCTCATCTCCGACACCGCCGTAAGGCCGCGGATAGCAATTTCGACGCTGGTACCGATATCCCCCGAATCCATTACCTTGGCAATATTCATCGAACCTAAATTACACGAAATATCCTGACCAATATGGCGATAGCCAAGGTCGTCGTCGTACTCGGTAGGCGTGTTGACCTGCAGAATCTCCGAGCAGAGGTTGCTCATATTAATACGACCGGCAATCGGATTGGCGCGATTGACCGTGTCTTCAAACATGATGTACGGATAGCCCGACTCAAACTGTAGCTCAGCCAGTACCTGAAAAAATGCCCGCGCATTGATCTTGTGCTTGCGAATACGCGCATCCGCCACCATTTCATGATACTTCTCGGTAACGCTGATATCACCAAACGGGACGCCGTAAACGCGCTCCACGTCGTAAGGTGAGAACAGGTACATATCGTCATTGCGCTTGGCTAATTCAAAGGTAATATCCGGGATCGTAACGCCCAGCGAGAGCGTTTTGATACGCACTTTCTCGTCGGCGTTTTCCCGTTTGGTATCCAAAAAGCGCAGGATATCGGGGTGGTGAGCATTTAGATAAACCGCCCCGGCACCCTGACGCGCACCTAGCTGGTTGGCATAGGAGAAGGCATCTTCCAGCAGTTTCATGATCGGGATAATGCCCGATGACTGGTTCTCAATACGCTTGATGGGCGCGCCAGACTCACGAATATTGGTGAGCAGAAACGCAACGCCGCCACCACGCTTTGAGAGCTGCAGAGCAGAGTTAATCGAACGACCAATCGACTCCATATTGTCTTCAATACGCAGCAAGAAGCACGACACCAGCTCGCCACGCTGCTGCTTACCGCAGTTCAAGAAGGTGGGGGTCGCTGGCTGGAAACGCCCGCTGATGATCTCGTCTACTAACGACTTGGCCAACGCTTCCTCGCCTCGCGCCAGGGTCAGTGCCACCATGCAAACACGGTCCTCATAGCGCTCTAAATAGCGCTTACCATCAAAGGTCTTCAGCGTGTAGCTGGTGTAGTACTTGAAGGCACCCAGGAAACTAGGGAAGCGAAATTTATATGCGTAGGCTTGTTCAAACAGCGCCTTAATAAAGGCAAAGCTGTACTGAGCCAGCATTTCGGCTTCGTAATACTGCTCTTCCACTAGGTAATCGAGCTTTTCCTCCAGCGAGTGGAAGAACACCGTGTTCTGATTAACGTGTTGCAAAAAGTACTGACGGGCCGCTTCACGGTCTTTGTTGAGCTGTAACTCACCGTCGGTGCCGTACAGATTGAGCATAGCGTTAAGCGCATGGTAATCCAACGTACGCACTTCAGACGTCGCCGCAGGTCGTTTTCCCTCAACATTTTTAGAGGCTGACTCTTTTGGGGCTGACTCTTTTGGGGCTAAGTCTTTTGGGGCTAAGTTTGTCGTTTCCAAAACTCTTCTACTCCTTTGCGAACCCTGGCGACATCTTCATCAGTGCCCAACAGTTCAAATCGATACAGCAGCGGCACGCTGCACTTTTCCGCGATGATACGTCCAGCCAGACCATACGCATCACCAAAATTAGTATTTCCCGCTGCAATCACCCCGCGTAGGAGGTTGCGGTTATGCGTGTCGTTTAGAAAATGAATCACCTGCTTAGGCACTGCTCCCTGCGCGCTTCCCCCACCATAGGTGGGGGTAATTAAAATATAGGGCTGGGTAACACGTAAAACAGGTTCATCTCGGCCTAGTGGCAGCCGCTTGGCGACAAGGCCAAGCTTTTCTACAAAACGATGGGTATTGCCTGACTTAGTAGAGAAGTAAACCAAACTGCTGGCCATAGGTGTCTCTGGGCAACTTGCCAGCATCGCAGTGACCTAGGCCAGTGCTTGAATACGGTCTGGCCGGAAGCCTGACCAGTGATTCTCACCCACCACAACGACGGGCAACTGACGATAACCCAGCGCTTCGACTTCTTCTTGTGCACCCGACTCAGCGGTAATATCGATAACCGTATATTCAAGACCATGCTTGTCTAAAGCGCGGTAAGTAGCAGTACATTGCACACACGCAGGCTTGCTATAAATCTGAATTTCCATGGGTGATCCCCTTTTCATAGCGGCATTTTTCGGGTAGAGCATATCTAGTGCCCCACCCCTTTTGAAGACACAACGCATACTATATATAGACCATCAGAAAATCAATTCAAGCATATGTGGTATTTTTCATCCACAGGTTATTGACAACTAATGCCCAGGGCTTACCTATAGAACATCGGCATAGGGGCGGTCAGCATGGCTGACCGGTCCCCTGCCACACCACCCGGCATGCGGGTCCGCACCGGGCGGTTCGAGAAGTTAAGGTTATG